>SAAM01000028.1 GCA_009929415.1 Clostridia bacterium
AGGAGGAGATTTTATGGTAACTTTAGAAAAGATAGACAAAATCGTTGAGAGAACAGGTGTAACATTCGAAGAAGCAAGAGATGCGCTTAACGCATGCAATGGTGACGTTGTCGAAGCAATAATCCTTATACAGTCAGGACAGGACGGAAAGCAGGATAAGGAAGGCAAGGGCTCTGAAATAATTGCTACGCTTAAGGAATACATCAGAAAAGGAAACGTAAGCAGGATAATAGTTGAGAATGACGGAGAAGTAGTGCTCAGCATTCCGGTTACCGTTGGAGTGATAGGCGCTGTTATAGCTCCGGTGATCGCAGTGATCGGACTTGGAGCTACTGTGATAAACAAGGTTACCGTAAAGGTAGTGGACTCTGAGGGAAAAGTCACAAATATTAACAAGGTGAAGGAAGAGAAGGTAGAAGACCTTAAAAAAGCAGGAAAAGAGATGTCAGAGGACCTGAAGGAAATGAAGGATGACATAAAGGACAAGATCAAAATCAAAAAAAAAGCTGTAGAAGATAAGCTTGATGATCTTGACGAGATATTTGAAGACGGAAGCGAAGCAGAAGTAGAGCTTGAGGATGACGATGAGACCTGCGAATGGCGTGAGGATTCAGGCCATGAATGCAAGCCTGAGAAAGATACTAAACTGGATCAATGATTTTTTGAGAATCAGGGCAAAAGCTCTGATTTTCTTTTTTTTTGTGAAACTTGAAGAAAGTAACCACGCATTCTCGTAACTTCAGTCATGAGCAAGTGGTTGCATATGTAGTTTTAAAAACATTACAATTATACTTAAAACACTTACTTGCTGCTATAGCATATGTTACCATATAATTATGGAGGTAATGTATGTCACAACTTTATACAGGAAGAGGTTATGTTTACTCAATTCAGTATCATTTAGTATGGTGTGTAAAATATCGACACAAAGTTTTATCAGGAGATATAGATGAAAGACTAAAAGAACTTTTATATAAAATTGCATTAGACAATAAGTTTGCAATCAAAGAAATAGAAACAGACTTAGACCATGTTCATTTGTTAATAGAATGCTCTCCGCAACATTATATACCTGACATGATAAAAGCACTAAAGGGAGTAAGTGCAAGATTGCTTATGAAAGAGTTTGGAGTAGTTTTAAAGAAGAATCTTTGGCAAGGACATCTTTGGAACCCAAGTTACTTTGTTGCGACAGTAAGTGAAAACACTGAATCGCAAATACGAGAATACATTCAGAATCAAAAGACTAAATAGAAAGCGAGGTGAACTATCTATGAAAACAGTCATAAAAGGATTCAAATACAGAATCTATCCAAATCCAGAGCAAGAAGTAATGCTTGCGAAAACATTTGGATCATGCAGATTTGTTTATAACCATATTCTTGCTATGAGAATCGAAGCGCATAAGAACGAAAGTAAATCTATGTCCAAGACTGATTGCAACAATTTCTGTAACAGAGAAATGAAGAAAGAGTTTGAGTGGCTGAAAGAAGTAGACAAATTCGCCTTAACTAACGCTATTTTTAATCTCGATTCTGCTTATCAGAATTTCTTTAGAGAAATTAAAAAAGGAAACAAGAATCAAGGATTTCCGAAGTTTAAGAGTAAACGAACAAATTACTATTCTTACACAACGAATTTTACAAATAATAATATCAAGGCATTTTTCGATGATGGATTGGTTCAGCTTCCTAAAGTTGGCAAAATCAAAGCTAAACTTCACAGAAAATTTGATGGCAGGATATTGTTTGCAACTGTAAGTAAAGTTCCAAGTGGAAAGTATTTTGTAAGTTTCAATGTCGAATGCGAACATAGCGAGTCGCCTGTAAATGATAGTAGCGTTGGTATTGACTTGGGAGTTAAAGAATTTACGATTGATACAAATGGAATCCATATTGATAATCCTGAATATCTAAAACAATACGAAGATAAACTTGCAAAACTCCAAAGACAGCACTCCAAAAAAGTTAAAGGTAGTAATAATTTCAAGAAACACAGCAAGAAAGTTGCAAAGTTACATGAGAGAATAGTCAATCTTAGAACTGATTTTCAACATAAATTATCTTCAAAAATTATCAACGATAACCAAGTGATAGTCACAGAAGACTTGTTTATTAAAGGAATGGTTCAAAACTCAAGATTAGCTAAGTCGATTAGCGATGTCGCTTGGGGTGAGTTCACAAGACAACTCGGATACAAAGCTTCATGGAACGATAGATTGTATCACAAGATAAATCCGTGGTTTGCATCGAGTCAACTCTGCTCAGATTGTGGTCACAAAAATAAAGAGGTGAAATGCCTGTCAATTCGTGAATGGATGTGTTCGGAATGCGGCTCAACTCATGATAGGGAT
The DNA here is from genome assembly GCA_009929415.1 of Clostridia bacterium. Lineage (GTDB taxonomy): Bacteria > Bacillota > Clostridia > Peptostreptococcales > Filifactoraceae > Proteocatella. Next base: position 2,354 of record SAAM01000028.1, read on the forward strand.
GAAAACGCTGCTAAAAACATACTTAATGAAGGGCTGAGAGAGCTAGGTTTGTTAATGTAGCTAATAGTTATAAATAGGGTCGGGACGATCCGAATTAACGCCTGTGGAGATAGTAGGTTGCGAGGTCTAAGAAGCAGGAAAATGATGTAGCAATACAGAAGCTCGTCACTTTAGTGATTAGAGGTTCACATTTATATCAGTTTACGGTATAATTAATAGTTGGTGAAAACCTGAAATTGAAATCAAAATTAATTCATAAAAATTGCAATTAAGGAGGTAAAGACGTGGACAGTCACAGTCATAGTATGAAAACGGAAACAATAGAAACATCATATTCTGCAGACGGTTCATTTAATGAGCCTCCGGGGCGGAGCACCTGCACCCCATAGTTGCAAGGACATGCAGTTTCGGCCTTTTTCAGAAAAATCTGAAAGCGGTTTTTCCTGTTTTTGTACTTCTTTTAAGGAGGATAAAATGGAAAATAGAAATGCAGAACTATATGAACTTATAGAAAAAAAGAGATTCATTGAACTCAGAGAGATCCTCATAGAGATGAATGAGGTAGATATATCGGAGTTTCTCGAGACTCTTGAAATTGAGAAGATGACAGTAGTATTTCGAATGCTGCCCAAGGAGATATCCTCGGAAGTATTCGCATTCCTGGAATCAGACACTCAGGAGCACATAATAAACTCGGTAACGGACAGCGAGCTTTCTGAGATAATAGAGGATCTTTTCGTAGACGACGCGGTTGACCTTCTGGAGGAGCTACCTGCGTACGTAGTCAAGAGGGTACTTAAAAATGCAAAAAGCGAGACCCGAAATCTGATAAATCAGTTTCTCAGGTATGAAGAAAACAGCGCCGGCAGCATAATGACGGCCGAATTCATACATCTGAGGAAAAACATGACAGTGGATGACGCGTTCGAAAAGGTAAGAAAGACCGCGCGAGACATGGAGACCATATACACCTGTTATGTGACTGACGAAGGAAGGCGCCTGGAAGGCGTGGTATCCATAAAGAGCATGATACTTTCCGATCCCAATGTACCTCTTGGGGAAATAATGGAAGATGACGTGATTTACGTCAGCACGGATGATGACCGTGAAGAAGTTGCCGCGCTGTTTTCAAAGTACGGGCTCCTGTCGCTTCCAGTAGTAGATCATGAGAGAAGAATAGTGGGCATAGTCACAGTAGACGACGCCGTGGATGTAATAAACGAGGAAGCCACTGAAGACTTTGAGATAATGGCGGCTATGAGGCCATCTGAAAAGCCTTATCTCAGGACGGGAGTGTTTTCGCTCGCGAAGAACAGGATAATGTGGCTGCTTGTGCTTATGATATCCGCGATGCTCACAGGAAAAGTGCTCGAGAAATTCGAGAGCGCATTTGCGGCATTTCCGCTTCTCGTAACCTTTATCCCAATGCTTACAGGAACCGGAGGAAATGCAGGATCTCAGAGCTCAACCCTTGTCATAAGAGGTATGGCGCTTTCGGAGATATCCATGAAGGACCTTGGAAGAGTCGTTTGGAAGGAAATACGTGTGAGCGTGCTCGTGGGATTCGTGCTTTCTGCAGTAAACTACGCGAGGCTCCTGATGATGTATCCGGACAATGCACTGCTGGCCTTTGTGGTGGCACTGAGCCTTTTCGCAACAGTTATAATAGCCAAGGTTACAGGATGCATCCTGCCCATGCTTGCGAGGCTCGTGAATGCAGACCCGGCGATAATGGCAGCACCTATAATAACGACTCTTGTAGACGTATTCGCGCTTGTGTTCTATTTTACTATGGCGCAGAAGATACTGAACATATAGAGATAACATGTAAAGTTATTATTAAAAAAATATTAAAAGAATCCCTGGCAGTGGAAATGTAATTCCAGAGCCGGGGATTCTGTATTATAATCTGATATTTTTTATTAAATACTTTTCATGAAGAACTGGTCATATCTGACTACGGATATGGCATTAAGATTGGCGCCGCCGATATTCTTCTGATATGCGATTCCATTTTTCGGGTGGAACAGGAATGCCCATGGGGCATCCTCGTGGATTATTCCAGCGAGCTCGCAGTACATCTTTGCCCTCTTTGTCGGATTCACCATCTGTTTTGCATCCTCGAGAAGCTGTATAACTTCCGGATTGAAGTAGGATGAGAAGTTGTCATTGCTGTCCTCAGTGAAGTTTGGTCTCAGGAAGTTGTCCTGATCTCCTGTGTCCGCAGTCCATCTTGATATAAATATGTCCGATTTCTGGTATGCGTTGGTCCTTATGAACTCCGCGGAAGGTATACTGTGAAGGTTTATGTTAAATCCTGCTGCCTTGAGATCCTCTACAACGAGCTTCTCTGTTCTCTTGAAGAGGCCGCCTGAGCCGTCATCTCTCGTATATAGCTCGAGGGTGAGGTTGTTTATGCCGCTGGCTCTTATGAGTTCCTTTGCTCTCTGAAGATTGTGCGGATATGGCGAGATATGGCTTCCCTCAAGCATTGAAGGAGGAAGTGGAGACGCAGCTGCAGAACCATAGTTCATAAGCACCTCGTTCACTATTCTTTCCTTATTTATGGCCATGTTGACAGCCTGTCTTATAAGCTTTGAGTGAACGGCAGGATGGTTTGACCTGAAGTTGAATCCGAGATAATATACTGAAAGCATATCCATGTACTGTATTTCCAGGTTTGCCTTTTTTGCCGCCTGATAGGTCTGGCCGTCCTCTATCCTTACGAAGTCAAGATCTCCGCTTATTAGTCTCTGAACTCTGTTTTCATCGCTGAGAGAAATCTTGACCTTTGGGATATAAGGTGCTCCAGAGTAGCATTCATCAAATGCCTCAAGCATCATCTCGTCCGATACGTTCTTCGTCAGGCGATATGGACCGCAGCCTGTTATACTTCGATTCTTTTCAAACGCGCGCGCTGAAATGACTGATGACGCAGGCTGTCCAAGATTGAGAAGGAACCCTGTATATGGGGCTTTAAGTGTTATCGTTAGGGTATGAGGATTTATAACCTTTATACCGGATACGGATCCGGCCTGACCCTTGTGATATTCCTCTGCTCCTTCTATGTCCATCAGTATCCATGCCGAATTTGCGTTGAGAGCCTTGCTGAGGAGCCTCTCATATGAGAATTTCACGTCTTCTGCGGTAAGCACATCCCCGTTGTGGAAACGGATTCCTTTTCTTATCTGGAATTCCCATGTCAACTGATCCTCGTGGACGTGCCAAAATTTTGCGATTCCCGGAGAAACCTTGCCTTTGGTGTCTATATTTATGAGCGTGCCGTGAATATTATAGAAAGTGCTTGAATCAACAAGGTCTGAGCTGGTCATAGGGTCCTCCGAAGATAGACCGTAAGGCTCGCAGCATCTCATCACAAGCGCATCAGAGATTTCACTGCTGATGTCTTTTGAGGATATGCTCTTCTGAGAGCCCTGTATGGAGCCGAAGATATCGTTCAGCCTGCTCAGTGCAGTGCTTGTGAGCTCGGTATTGAGTATGGTGAGCTCGACGGTCTTTATGAGCTGAGCAAATCCATGGCTCATCTGCTGAGTGGAATATATTACAGACTCGAGGGAATCTGTCTGTCTTGATATCGCTGTGCTTATTTCGGCAGATACGCTTAGATTTTCTCTGGCAGAATCTATTATGCTTTCAAAGACCTGTTTTGTAGCCTCTGAAGTCTGTTTTCCATCGTTTACTCTGTCGATTGCTGAAAGCATGAGGTCTGAAGTCTTTCCTATGCTTCTCTTTATTTCATTCAGTATATTGTCTATGTGTGAGACTGATTCCATGCTGCGGTCGGCCAGTCTCTTGACTTCTCCGGCCACTACTGCGAATCCCCTTCCAGCTGCTCCGGCGTGAGCTGCTTCTATGGCAGCATTGAGTGAAAGCAGATTTGTGCTTGTAGCTATGTCTTTTATTATGTTCAGAAGATCGTCTATGTTCTTTGACTTTTCAAACAGCTCGTTAACGGATCTCCTTACCTCGTTCACCACATCTTCAATCTCGTCCATGGACACAAGGACATTCCCAACGGCATTTGTACCTTCGTTTGCGTTTTCAGCTGTTTTTTCAGCTATCTCCTTTGAGCTTTCTATGCTTGTGAAAACCTCTTCGGCAAGAGACGAATAGCTTGTGATCTCGTCAACTACATTTTCTATTATATCCATCTGCTTCTCGATGGATTGGTTGATTCCCTTTGTAGAGGCAATCAGCCCGTCTGCGACAACCGCTGTCTCTTCCACCTGGCTTGTAAGCCTGAATAGCATTTTTGAACGGTTGAGCTCCTGAAGCGCATCTCTGTTTTTTTCTGAGACAGATACTTTTTTAGGAGCATTTTCGCTGCTTAAGTAAGTACTTTCTTTTGATACAGGGGAATCCTTTTTCTTAAAGAACATGATTATGGAACTCCTCTTTTTTATTTGAATGTATAAATATATTCTTAATTGGAACACTTATGTAAATTTAGTTCCAGTTAATTAATAAAATTTCACTAAAATACTCGGACAAAAAATCCGGTTCAATTGTATAAATATTAACACATTTTTCCGGAGTTGTAGTATAATTAATGTTATAGAATAATTCGAATATATAGAAAATAAAGATGGGTGGTGACTGATGAAGTTAAAAAGAGTATGGATGACGAGGGCCTTAGTCGCAGTCGTAGTTGCGGGAGCAGCCTTTTCGGTATGGGACAGAGGGAACGGATTTTTCAAGCTGGGGACATCGAGTGCTGATCCATACACGTTTTTTGGAGAGATTAAGGAGTACTCAACAGGAGGAGCAAAAATCCCTTATGGGAATGTAAGGCAGATAGACGTAATATGGTCCTGGGGAGAGGTGGAGATATCCGAATATGATGGAGAAGACATAGTCATTGATGAAGTTTATGACGAGGAGCTTCCTGACATAGACCGCATGAGATACCTTTCAAAAAACGGAAAGCTGATCATAAGATACAGTGGCAGAAGCTCTGAGCACAATCTCAAAAATCCTGGAAGCAAGACTCTTAAGCTGAGGATTCCAAAGGATGTAAGTGAGAATATAGATCTCATAAAGGTTATAACTCATGAAGCAGACGTAAATGTTTCTGCGGCTCACGAGGACAAGCTTGTAGTATCTTCTGATAAAGGAGACGTAGGAATTGTGCTTGACTCAGTTCCTGATGAAATTGAAGTAAAGACTGATACTGGAGATGTTACTATGCATATACCTGAAAACAGGGGATTTGAGATCGACTACAGGATACCTGGAGGAACGTTCGAATGTGAGTTTCCGCTTGTATCAAAGTCACATTATGGAATATATAAGAAGGCTGAATCAAAATTTGAAATAATAAGCTCAGATGGAGATCTAAGGATATTCAGAAGGGCATGATCGTAAAATAATATGCTCCCCATGGAGCAGACAGTTCCTGTGATTTGAACTGTCTGCCTCAAGGGGAGCATATTTTGTTTTTTCAGTATATTAATGTCTCATCTTGAATTTGCTTACAAGCGAGTTAAGGAGCTGTGCCTGTGCGCTGAGCTCTTCGCTTGCAGCAGCACTTTCTTCGGCAGTAGCTGAATTTGTCTGAACAACGCCTGATATCTGCTCTATTCCCTGAGTTACCTGGCCTATGGAGTTTGCCTGTTCATTTGATGCTTTTGATATATCCTGCATCAATGAGGTTATCTTGCTGGCTCCTGTCACGACTGAAGACAATGATTCTGCGGTTTCATCGGCTATCCTGGTTCCGTTTAACACGGCGGAGATAGAGCTTTCTATAAGCTCAGTTGTTTCGCTGGCAGCATGAGCGCTCTTTCCTGCGAGATTTCTGACTTCATCTGCTACGACTGCAAAGCCTTTGCCAGCAGCTCCTGCACGAGCGGCTTCTACTGCAGCGTTGAGCGCAAGTATGTTTGTCTGGAATGCAATGTCATCAATGGTTTTGATGATCCTTCCAATCTGCGCAGACTTGTCGCTTATTTCAGAGATGGCTCGTATCATTTCCTGCATGTGGAGATTGCTGCGGTCGATTTCTTTGCCTACTGATTCTACCAGTGAAGTTGCATTGTTTGCATTTACTGCATTGCTCTTTACCTGATCGGAGATTTCGATTATGGAAGCAGAGAGCTGCTCTATTGAACTTGCCTGCTCGGTTGCGCCCTGAGACAGTGCCTGAGCGCCGCTTGAAACCTGATCTGAACCTATGGCAACCTGATCTGAGCTGTTTTTTATCTCAATCATAGTATCTGTAAGTGAAGCTGCTATTTTTTCCATAGAATCCTTTATTGAAACAAAGTCTCCGATGTAGTCTTTTTCAATCTCTACATTCAGTTCGCCGTTTGATATTTTTCCAAGAACGTCTGATATTTCTGTGATGTATTCACGCAGAAAGTGGACTGTATTTATAAGGGACTGATTCAGGGTTCCGATCTCGTCCTTTCTGTCGATAACGCTTATATCAGAAGTCAGATCTCCCTCTGAAAGAAGCTGGATGCGATCACTCATGTCGCGAACCGGGTTGGCAATGCCTGAGGCTGCTCTGTAAGCAACAAACAAGCCTATAAGCAGGAATACAAGACTTGAAATGCTTAACCCATATACAGTATATATAAGAGATGAAGTCATTTCTTTTACTGGTGCAACAACGCCGTATGACCAGCCATCAGTTCCTTCGATAGGGCTGTAATAGCATATTCTTTCGCTTCCATTAAACTTGTATTTTCCTGTTCCGCTTTTACCGGCTGTCATCTCGGAGTATATGGCAGCAGCTGATTCATAAGCCTTGTCTGTTTTTGCGTTTTCGATAAAGTTTGCCTGTTCAGCAACAAGTTCAGGTCTCATGTTGGCAATCATGGTGCCTTCGCTGTTTATGATGAATATATTTCCGGATTTGTTTACAACGATGTCCTTGATTATGTTGCTGTATACCTGTTCGTCAATTGTTGCGCTTACGATTCCCTGATAGCCATGTATATTGTTTACCTTGGTATTTGCAAATACATTAAGTTCGCCATTTACATCCATGGTAGGGCTGCTCATTAGAAACTCGCCGGCCATTGCACGTTTGAAGGCATCATACTCTGCAATGCTCTCACCATTCTTGGTAGGATCTGTACTGATGGCAATACCGTTTGCATCTGCTATCATAAGCGATTCAAAGCCATACTGATCCCTCAGTCTCTCAAGATTTTTCATTACTTCTTCTGGTGTAAGGTTTGGGTCTCCTATGAATGACTGCGATGCGATACTTGAAACCATGACCTTGTATTTTTCCATAGAGGCCTGAATAGCAATTTCTGCGGTAGTCCCGATTGACTTCATATCGTCCTTGACTGTGATATTGATGCTGTTGTTTGCACTGATCAGCCCGATGATCAGGTTGGCTGCCGAGACGCTTAGAAGCAGCAGAGTAAATGACAATATCAAAATTTGCTTGATTGATTTCATTTTTTAAAATTTCTCCATTTCCAGTTCTGATTTTAAATATTCTAATATGATAATATCGACAGATACTGGCAAATGTTAATATAATTTCTCGGGACGCCAGTACTTTTATATTGACGGCAAAGATTCTGTGGCAGACATAAGCTGGGTCACAGCGCGCTCAAGAGTCTCCCTGGAGCAGGCTATGTTCATTCTTATGTATCCGCGTCCACAGTCTCCGTAGTCGGTTCCGCTTGAGACATAAAGTCCGGCTCTTTCAAGGAAAAGTTCCATAAGCTCCTTCTGAGTCAGATCAAGACTTCTGCAGTCTAGCCATGCAAGGTATGTGGCTTCAGGCCTTATGAGTTTTACTCCAGGGATATTCACTGATATGAAGTTCTCCAGGAAATCATAGTTTTCGGCTATATATGAAACCGCGTCCTCTAGCCAGTCCTCGCAGTCTTCGTATGCTTTCTTGAGAGCCTCTGCGCCAAACAGATTCGGGTGAGACCATATGCTGGCAAGGTAGCTTTTTCTTATGGACTCATCTGGGATAATGAAGTTGGCCATATAGAGCCCGGGCATATTGAACGCCTTGCTTGGAGAGGTCGTGACTATTATGCTTTCTGCATAATCCATGTTATTCTTGAGGAATGGCGAATGTACGTGGCCCGGAAGAGTGAGGTCAGCATGGATTTCATCTGATATTATTATTACGCTGTGCTTTCTGCATATCTCTGTGATTCTTCTCTGCTCCTCGATGCTCCAGATTCTGCATACGGGATTGTGAGGACTGCTGAGGATTAGTACCTTTACTTTCTCTGCAGCTATTTTTTCTTCCATGTCCTGGAAATCTATCTCATATCTGCTGTCATTGTTTATGAGCTCACACTCAACCGTCTTCCTGCCGTTGTATCTTATTATGTCAAAAAATCTGTTATATACAGGAGAGAAAATCATTACGGCGTCGCCTTTTTCAGAGAGCATGTTTATCAGTATCGCTATGCCGGAAAGCGTGCCGGGGCAGAAGGTTATCCATTCATGTGGGACGTCCCAGTCGTACCTTTTTTTCATCCAGGCGGTTACGGCAGATTCATATGCCTGATATGTCGAATAACCGAAATCGCCCGCTTCTGTGAATTTCTGAAGATGGGATATTATCCTTTCATCCATTTTGAAATCCATGTCAGCAACACCCATTGGTATTCTTCCAGCTCCGCACTGGCTCCATTTTACGCTTGATTCAGGAGATCTTTCACTGAGAATCTTGACTTTGCTCATATAATTAATTCCTTTCTTTTACTGATGAAAACGTTCAGTTTCAGCTAACAAAATATGTAGATTGCCTTTAGTTCAATTATATCAGAAAAATATATAAGGCGATATTTTAAGATATTTATTAAAATTGACCTTTTCTATTGAAAGGATAATATAATTCAATTTTACTTTATTTATAATGAAATGTATAATTGTTATTGTAGCAAATTTTTACAAATGTCTATATTTTATTAAAATTATTGATTACATAGAAAGCGGGGACTGTAATGAAGAAAATATCGGCTTTTATGCTGTCTGCTGTGTTAATGCTGAGCATTTCAGCATGCAGCGGAAGCGCTCAGGAGTCTGAAGCTCCGGCAGAAAAAACAAAGGTTATAGTTGGTACGTCTGCATCATATTACCCATGGGCATATCAGGAAAATGATGAGCTCAAGGGTTTTGAGATGGATGTATGGAACGAAGTCGCACAGAGAAACGGATATGAACTTGAATTCAAGCTCGCAAAATTCAGCGGACTCGTGGGAATGCTTGATGCGGGAGAGATAGACACTATTGCTCATCAGATGTCCATAACTCCTGAGCGACTGGAGAAATATAGTTTCAGTGAGCCTTATGCATACAGCTACTATGATTTTGCTGTAAAGAATGACAGCAGCATAAATACGAAAGAGGATCTTAAAGGGAAAAAAGTAGGCTGCTGGCTTGGAGGCAATGGGGAAAAGACTCTCCGCGATGCAAATGAAAAATACGAACTTGGACTCGAAATCGTGACTTTTGATGGAGCTCCTATAGAAAAAGAGGTTGAGCTTGGAAGGATAGATGCCTGCTGGCAGGGAGAGATAAAGACGCTTTCTACTATCAAGGAAAACTCACTTCCTCTAAGGATGCTTGGAGAAAAGCTGACATTTGAAGTAAATGCATATCCATTTGCAAAGACTGAAAATGGCGAGAAGCTTGCGAAGGAAGTCGCTGATACTGTTAAAGCTATGAGAGAGGACGGAACTCTGGCTGAGCTTTCTGAAAAGTGGTTTGAACTCAATACAACGGATGCTCCGGACGATGCTGAATAGTTTTGTTGAAAAGGAATAAATATGAGCTTTGATCTGGATTTTGCACTCGGGCTTCTGCCTACTATGACAAAGTATATGGGAGTGACGCTTTCACTGGCGTCACTCAGTATAATGTCAGGACTTATCCTTGCGTTTTTCATTGCGCTTACAGTACACTCCCGGGTACCTTTGCTTTACAGGTTCTTCAGGGTATATATTTCGTTTTTCAGGGGCACGCCTCTTGTTGCTCAGCTGTTCTGCCTGTATTTCGGGCTGCTTCCGGCCTTTCCGTCTATTACTCTCAGGATAAGCTCATTTCAGGCGGCGCTAATAGTAATGAGCCTCAACTCTTCGGCCTACATGGCAGAGTCTCTCAGAGGAGCTATTTCATCGATTGACAGAGGCCAGATGGAGGCTGCGATGTCCGTAGGCATGACTTATTTTCAGGCTATGAGAAGAATCATACTTCCTCAGGCATTTCGTGTTGCCCTGCCGACTCTTTGCAGCAGCTTCATTAATGTGCTCAAAGACACATCCCTGACATTCTACATTGGAGTTAAGGAGATGATGGCTACAGCTCAGCTCGAGGCAGCATCAAGCTACAGATATCTGGAAGCGTTCATAGACGTTCTGCTTATATATTGGCTACTTACTTCTCTTCTGGGATTTGCATCCAGAAAGCTTGAGCAAAGGATGAATCATATGGAGGGGAAAGTAAGATGATAAAGCTTATAAACGTATGCAAGCGTTTTGGAAATTTGGAGGTTCTTAAAGGGGTGAGCCTCGATATAAAGAAGGGTGAGATAATCTCCGTAATAGGTCCTTCGGGGACAGGGAAATCGACGCTGCTCAGATGTATCAATCTGCTTGAAAAGCCTGACAGCGGGATTATACAGATGGATGACATTTCTGTAGATGCAGCGAATGTTTCAAAGTCTGACGTTATCTCGCTAAGAAAAAATACCGGTATGGTATTTCAGAACTTCAACCTTTTCAGGAACAAGACGGTCACTGAGAATATAACAGAGGGACTCATTGCGGTAAAGAAGATGGACAAAAAAGAAGCCGAAGACGTGGCTATAAGGATTCTTGAACAGGTGGGACTTACTGATAAAAAGGATCAGTACCCATATGCGCTTTCGGGCGGACAGCAGCAGAGGGTTGCAATAGGAAGGGCTATGGCCATGAATCCGAAGATACTTCTTTTTGATGAACCAACATCGGCGCTCGATCCGGAGCTTGTGAACGAGGTGCTGGAGCTCATAAAAAAACTTGCCCTTGAACATATGACTATGATAATTGTGACCCATGAGATAAATTTTGCCAGGAATGTATCTGACAAGATATGCTTCATGTCGGACGGGATGATATTGGAATCGGGTAAGCCCTGTGACGTGATTGATAACCCGGTACACGAAAGAACAAGACAATTCCTAAATTTCATAAGATAGATTTTGTTAGATTTTCTCCCGAAAAACACTTGTGTGGCACAGGTGTTTTTTCATTGCAAAAAAGCTGTAGAGGTTATGTATTCTTGTCT
>SAAM01000295.1 GCA_009929415.1 Clostridia bacterium
GATCTCAATTCAGATTATATAAGAGAAAGCCTGACTTCCTTGAATGCAAAATCTATGCTTTCTACTTTGGCATTCACAGAATCTCCTACGTGGTATACCTTTCCGCTTCGCTCGCCTCTTGCGCAATAGTTTGCTTCATCGAAAATAAAGTAATCAGTGTTTATATCCGAGAATCTTACAAGACCTTCTACCGTATTATCCAGCATTACAAACATTCCAAAGTTGGTAACACTTACAATTATACCTTCAAATTCATCGCCAATATGATTTTTCATATAATGACATTTCAGAAGGTCGTCTATGCTTCTTTCAACGTCCATGGCCTGTATTTCCATCTCAGAAGTATGTTCAGCCACATCATCAATAATATTTTCATAATGTCGGATTCTTTTTTCATCCAAAGCTCCAGAAAGGCTTTCCTTGATTATTCTGTGGATCTGAAGATCAGGATAACGCCTTATAGGTGAAGTGAAGTGAGAATAGTATTTGGCTGCAAGACCAAAATGACCTATGCTCTCTGCAGAATATCTTGCTTTTTTGAGAGACCTCAGAAGCGCATATGATATGACCGTGCTCTGCTCAAGCTCCTTCGTCTCATCAAGGATTTTCTGTATATCCGATGAATGAACCTCACCGTCTCTTCTCGTCTTGACATTTATATTCATATTTTTAAGGAACTTGAATATATTTGATATTTTTTCCTCATCCGGATTTTCATGGACTCTGTAAAGGAAAGGAATCTCCTGTACACAGAAAACTTCAGATACGAGTTCATTGGCTGCAATCATGAATTCTTCGATGATCTTGTTTGCAGTTCCCATTTCGCGTTTTATAACATCAACCACCTTATTGCCTTCGATAACAAATCTTGACTCCGGAAGATCGAAATCAATATATCCTCTTTTCCTCTTGTTGGCTTCAAGTATCATTGACAGTTCATGAGATGTTCTGAGTGCATCCTCAAGCGCAGGGTCCGAATATTTGGTTATCTGTTCTTCAGGATTTCCCTCAATAAAATCTGTTACCTGATTGTATGTCAGCCTGTAGGAAGATTGTATTACGCTGTTTGCAATCTCATACTCTACGACTTTTCCCTTCTGGTTTATCTGCATTATGCATGATACCGTCAGCTTGTCTTCGTGAGGATTGAGAGAGCATAGATCATTCGATATCTTTTCAGGAAGCATAGGAACAACTCTGTCTGCAAAATATATGGATGTGCCTCGAAGCAGAGCTTCCTTGTCTACAGGAGAATTCTCCCTTACATAGTGACTTACATCAGCAATGTGAACTCCCAGAATATAATTTCCATTTTCAAGCTTCGATATTGAGATAGCATCATCAAGGTCTTTTGCGTCCTCTCCATCTATAGTGAAGATCAGTGAGTTCCTGAAGTCTTTTCTCTTTTTCAGCTCCAGTTCATTAACATCACTTTCAAGAGACTTTGCATAGCTAATGACTTTTTTAGTAAATTCAGTTCTTATCTTCTTCTGTATAAGCTCTGCGTCGATTTCAACAGAAAGATCATTCTTTTTGCCAAGTATTTCAATTATCTTTCCTTCAGGCTTTTTATTTTTCGAAGGATATGAAATGAGCTTGCATACGACTATGTCCTTGTCCTTCGCATCATTCATGCTGTTTCCAGGTATGAATACATCATATTGCTGCCTGCTGTCAGTAGGAATAACAAATCCGAAGTTTTTATTGTCTACAAAAGTTCCGACAACAATGTCAGTATTCCTCTGGAGTATTTTTACAACCTCTCCTTCAGTACTGTTCTTGCCATCTCCTGCCTCAGTGATTTTTGCCATAACTACATCTCCATCCATAGCAGTCATCATATTGGACCCGGAAATATATATATCATCTTCCTCCTGTATAACAAAGCCAAATCCCTTTGGATTTATCCTTATCTTGCCTTTGACATATCCGTTTCTTGTAGTAAGACCATACTTCCCTTTTTTTGTTTTAAGGATATCGCCAGATTCGGTTAAATCATCAAGTATCTTCGAAAGTTTCTCCTCATCAGACTTGTCAGAGGCAAATATCGCACTGAGTTCTTTGAACGTAAGATTTTTGTATGCATCTTCGCTCATCAACTCTAAAATTCTTTCAGAAACGTTTTTTCTCATATTACCTCCATGCAGCACCTTTTATATGCCTGCACAATAATTAATTAAATCCTATACATCAAGCTCCTGGCCTCTTTTTTCTATTTCGATTACTCTTGTACTGTTCTGTATATTCTCCATTACAGCTCTGAACTTTCTCGTTATATAGTAACAATCCTGGAAATGCATAGGTATAAATACTTTTGGACATACCTCTTCTATAAAATATTTCCCTCCATAATAATATGCGTCCTCAAGTCTTGGATCAACAGGGAAAAAAGCTATATCTATCTCACTGCCTTTTAAAATATCAATTTCCTTGAAGAACATTTTTTGCGCAGCTTCCTTTTCCTGATCAGTTTCGCCTTCCCAGTGCCACCAGTTAAGATCCCCCGCATGGAATATTTTTTTTCCGTCAACTTCAAGAAGATAACTGAGCCCTTCATCAGTTGAACCAAATGTCTTCACAGGTATACCTTCAACTTCAAACTCCTGATAAGGGGCGCACCTTGTTATGTTGTCGCTTTTTGCA
>SAAM01000029.1 GCA_009929415.1 Clostridia bacterium
TGTTTACTGCTATGCCTATGTGATCTACTCTGTTTACGTTCATCTTTTCTCCTTTCAGACAAATCAATTCTACTGTGCAAATATATTCTTATACAGCTGTTCTGCTTTTTCATAAGGATTTTCAAGATCTTCCCTGAGTATTCCATTTTCAAACTCTCTGTCAAGTATCCTGTCCAGCCTGCCGTGTACAAGCTCTCTTATTAGGAGCTTTATTCTCTCATGTCTCTTTAAGGTTCTTGCATCTGTCTTTTCAAGGAATTCTCTGTGAAGAAGAAGATTGTTTATGAGCTCTTCGATGCCTTCGCCTGTTTCTGCTACTGCCATCGAAACCGGAGGACGAAATTCCCAGTCTTTTCTGAAGTCAATCATTGAGTCTATTTCCCTGAAAGTCTTTTTTGCTCCGTCCTTATCAGCCTTGTTTATCACAAAGACATCTCCTATCTCCATGACTCCTGCCTTTATTGCCTGTATGTCATCCCCGAGTCCTGGCACCATAACCATCAGGGTGGTGTCGGCGGTCTTTACTATATCTACCTCGGACTGGCCCACTCCTACTGTCTCTACGAATATGTAGTCACAGCCATAGGCGTCCAGTACCGTGATGGCGCTTGAGGTCGCCTTGGAAAGTCCTCCAAGCGAGCCTCTTGTGCCCATGGATCTTATGAATACATTGGGATTGACAGAAAGCTCATTCATCCTTATCCTGTCTCCCAGTATTGCGCCTTTTGTAAATGGGCTCGTAGGGTCGACTGCTATTATTCCAACCTTGTACCCTTTGTCCAGCATATATTTTGCCAGCTTGTCGGTCAGTGTGGATTTACCAGCTCCCGGAGGTCCTGTTATCCCTATTATATGCGCTCTGCCCCCGTGACGGAAAAGCTCTGTCATTGCCTGCGCATGACCTGGCTTTTCATTTTCCACGAGTGTGATCATCCTGCTGCAGGCTACTTTGTCTCCGCTTAATAATCTGTCTACAAGCTCCATTTCAGTACTCCTATAATTCTCTTTTCAGATTTTTAGTTATGAATTCAACTGTAGTTCCAGTAGGCGTTCCCGGAGTGAAAACTTCGGCTATTCCGCTTTCCTTAAGCTCAGGAATGTCTTCCTGAGGTATAACCCCTCCTGCTATAACAAGTATCTCTTCGTATATTCCAGCCTGTTTCATAAGTTCTACGACTTTCGGAAGAAGGTAGCCGTGTGCTCCAGAAAGTATGCTCATGGAAACCACGTCTACATCCTCCTGTACTGCAGTTGCAACAATCTGCTCCGGAGTCTGTCTGAGTCCTGTATATATTACTTCCATACCTGCATCTCTGAGTGCCCTCGCTATTACTTTTGCTCCTCTGTCATGCCCGTCTAATCCTGGTTTTGCCACTAAAACACGAATTGGTCTGCTCATTTTTTGTTTCCTCCACACTTTTCTATTATAACATTACTGATTGCTTATATTCACCAAAAATATCTCTCATTACCTGGCTTATCTCTCCAAGTGTAGCATAGGCCTTTACAGCATCGATGATATATGGCATCAGGTTGTCGTCTCCCTGGCATGCTTTTCTAAGCGCTTCAAGTGTCTCAGATACTTTCTGGCTGTCTCTTTCCTCTTTGAGTGCGGAAATCTTGTTCTTCTGAAGTTCTCCAACGCTCATGTCGACTCTGAGCAGTCCTTTTGGAGCAGGCTCTTCTACCTGGAACTTGTTGACTCCTACTACTATCTCTTTTCCATTTTCAATCTGCTTCTGGTATTCATACGCTGCATCCATTATCTCCTGCTGCATGAATCCCTTATCGATTGCACTTGGAGATCCTCCAAGGTCATCTATTCTTCTGATCAGGTCCATGGCCTGCTCTTCTATCTGAGAAGTAAGTGATTCTACATAGAATGAGCCTGCAAGCGGATCTATAGTGTCAGCGGCGCCTGATTCATATGCCACTATCTGCTGAGTCCTCAGTGCTGTTCTTACTGATTCTTCAGTAGGTAGCGCAAGAGCCTCATCCTTTGAGTTTGTATGGAGGGACTGTGTTCCGCCAAGCACTGCTGCAAGCGTCTGTATCGCAACTCTTACTATGTTGTTCTCAACCTGCTGAGCAGTAAGCGTAGATCCTCCGGTCTGTGTATGGAATTTGAGCATCATCGATTTCTCATTTTTTGCTCCAAATCTGTCTTTCATTATTCTTGCCCATATTCTTCTCGCCGCTCTGTATTTCGCTACTTCTTCAAAAAGATTGTTGTGTGCGTTGAAGAAGAATGACAGTCTCGGTGCGAATGCATCCACATCAAGTCCCGCCTTTATTGCTGCTTCTACGTATGCTATTCCGTTTGCGAGAGTAAATGCGACTTCCTGCACGGCAGTAGAACCCGCTTCTCTTATATGGTATCCGGAAATGCTTATTGTATTCCATAAAGGTACTTCTTTGGAGCAGTATTCAAATATGTTTGTTATAAGTCTCATTGATGGAGCAGTAGGGAAAATGTATGTTCCTCTGGCTACGTATTCCTTAAGTATATCATTCTGGATCGTTCCTCTGAGCTTGTCTGCAGATACTCCCTGCTTTTCAGCTACGGCGATATACATTGCAAGAAGAACTGATGCAGGTGCATTTATTGTCATCGATGTGGATACCTTGTCAAGCGGAATGCCGTCAAAGAGTATTTCCATGTCCTTTAGAGAGTCTATCGCAACTCCAACCTTTCCAACTTCTCCCTGTGATATCTCATCGCTTGAGTCGTATCCCATCTGAGTAGGAAGGTCAAATGCCACAGAAAGTCCTGAAGATCCATTCTCAATAAGGTATTTGTATCTTTTATTTGATTCTTCTGCAGTTGAAAATCCTGCATACATCCTCATTGTCCAGAATTTTCCTCTGTACATAGTATCCTGCACGCCTCTTGTGAAAGGGTACTGTCCCGGCATACCAAGGTCTTCACAATAGTCAAGATCCTCTATGTCCGCCGGAGTGTACATTCTCTTTGTCTCAATTCCTGATGTAAATTCAAATCTTTCTTTTCTTTCCGGGAATCTTGCAACAGATTTTGCTACTTTTTCTTCTTCCCATTTTCTGGCAGCTTCTCTTACTTCATCAATCTTCGTTTTTTCAAACATGATTACTCCTCCATTTAGTAGACATTATATTTCTTATTTTTCAAAAGTCTATTATAAACTATATTTTATCAAATTATACTAAAAATTGCAACTTATCCGTCAAGAAAAATCGATTTTGCAAGTTTTTTTGTTCAACCCTTCAAATATCATAAAAATCAGCATTGCACAGCTACTCCATATACATCGCAAACCCGACTCATATTATATCATGAATAGCGTTTATATCAAAAGATTCTTTACAGTTGTGTTACTTATATTTAACTACCTGTCTTTCTCTGATATAATTGAACTTGAATGCAGACTAAATTGGAAAAGGTGAGAATATGCAAAAGAAAAAAGCTACAATCAAAGATGTTGCTCAGGCAGCAAACATTTCTATAGGAACTGTGGACAGAGTAATGCACAACCGCGGAGGAGTTTCCAAGAAAACTGAGGAGAAGATCAAGCGTATAGCAGCGGAGCTTAACTACACTCCAAGTACCATAGCTCAGGCGCTGGTTTCACAGAAGAACAACATAAAGATTGCCGTGATATATCCTGATGCAGAACCCCATTTCTGGAGTCAGGTTGAAAAAGGAATCAAGGATTTTGAAAAAGCATACTGCTTTTTCGGGGTCGAGCTCGTAGTTTACAAGACTTCCTGTTATGCAATCGATGAGCAGATAAAAATCCTTGAAGAGATAAAAAACAGCGACATAAAAGGCGTAGTTACAATACCATATAATTCATATAAGATAGACCCTGCAATAAATGAGCTCGTAAAAAAAGGTGTAGTCGTAAACACCTTTGTCAGTGACGCTCCCAACAGCAGGCGTTCATGCTATACCGGACTCGACGACATATCTGCAGGCGTGCTCGCCGCAAATCTCATGGGGCTTTTTCTAAAGGGTCAGGGAAAGATAGCGATAGTTGGCGTACACAGAGACGTACTGTGCATCGAAAACCGCATCCTTGGCTTTATATCTGCCATACACAAGGATTATCCTGGCATCGAGCTTCTCAGAATCTTCAACACTAGAATGCTCAGCGACGCCCATGAAAATCTTTATATAGAGGAAATGGTAGAGCTTACCAATCACGTACTCGACACGAATCCCATCCTTAATGGGATATATGTGACAAACAGCATGACAGAGCATGTTGCAAAGATAGTCAAGGAGCGCAGAAAGGATTCTGATATAAAAATCGTAGGCCACGAGCTTTCAAACGACATAAACGCCCTTATTGCAGAGGGAGTAATAGATGCCTCAATATACCAGAATCAGAGAAAGGTAGTATATAACGCTCTCAAGACCACATATAAGCAGATCACAAGGCAGCTTGAGGAATTTGAGCAGTACAACTATATCTTTCCTAATATCGTAACCAA
Organism: Clostridia bacterium; assembly: GCA_009929415.1. Lineage (GTDB taxonomy): Bacteria > Bacillota > Clostridia > Peptostreptococcales > Filifactoraceae > Proteocatella. The sequence continues at coordinate 4,474 of SAAM01000029.1, forward strand.
GGATAGTGTAAAATTCATAAAGGACATCTATAATCACAAGGATGAAATTGACTAGAGAAGGGAATCAAAATGAAAAGAAAAACAGCCTCAGTATTAATGGCACTGCTTATGCTGATAAATGCCTCGTCCATATCAGTATTTGCCGCTTCAAACAGCACATCAGCCTCTTCAAAGGCTGCAATTTCCAGCGGCCAGATCACGGAAAAGCAGGTCGTATCGATAATCCCTCTGGATTCCAGGCCATGCAACACTCAGTATCCTCAGCTTACAGGAGGCATAATGAACCAGACGGTGCTGCTTCCTCCTTCTGAGATCCTTGACAATTATACTTCGGCTTCAGACTCTGAGGCTCTCTGGAAATGGATGCAGGACAAGGCATCTGTCAGCGATAACATGATAATATTCACCAATCAGCTCTTCAATGGAGGTCTTATATCTTCAAGGAGCTATGTCAATTCAGACTCTATAGAATATGACGTAAATCGCCTGAGCAAGTTCATACGCGAAAACCCTCAGCTCGAAGTGACTGTAGTTTCAATACTTCCAAGGCTGCTTCCAAGCCAGTTTGACATGTACTTTCAAAAATACCAGAGATCACTCGCCGCATGGGGAAAGCAGCTTGACCTGAACTATACGCTTCAGAAGCCGGAACCTCCATTCCCTGCTGATGTGCCTTCTGAAATAGCACAGAGATACAGGGATCTGTATACTTACCACGCCAAGCTTGCAACCAGTATTTCCGAGCTTGCCGGTCAGGGCCTCATAAAGAAATATTATATAGGTCAGGATGACGGCGAACAGTTTGCACCTTCAAACATAATCTACAGAAGCCTTCTCTCAAAGGCACATGAAAATGTCGTCGTACAGAAAGGTGCAGATGAGCTGACGATGATGATATGCGCGCAGGAAAATCCTTCCCCTCACGAAATAAAGCTTATATATACCAACCCCGACCTCATGAAGGAATATCTTCCTTATGAGTCCGCACCACTTGACGAAATAGTCAGCGAAAAGCTTGCAATACTTGGAATAACCGTAAATCCCGAGGCAAATGACACTCTCATAATCCATAACGATGCCAGCAATCCTTCAAAGGTATCAGCACTGCTCCCTGAGATAAAGACTGGTTATATCGCAGTTGCCGATGTGGCCTACACAAACAGAGGCGACGCAAACCTTAAGGATATGCTTTTCCAGAAAAGCTCAATCAGTACAATTGATGCATATTCAGGCTGGAATACGGCCGCCAACACTGTCGGAACAGTACTTTCCCAGTATATGGCCACTGAATATCTTTCGCTCAACTATGACAGGCTGACTCCTCAGGCTGCAAAGGAATCAATTGATTCTCTTATGAAATTCAAGTATGTGAGGCTTGCAGAGGATATAATATATCAGGGACTCATGATAAACAACATGAGAAGCATATTCACTGCGCGAGGCATGAGAATGTCAAACGGAGACCTATATACAGACAGGAAATATGAAGCAGAGCAGCTGCTTAATGAATATGGTTTTAAATATGTGATCGAACTGAATAAATTATTCCGTGGAACCAACTATATCCACCTTGGCGAAAGAACCGTTGAGACAAACTACAGCCTCGTTAACTCAACCTTCACATATCCATGGCACAGAACATTCGAAGTCCTTGTCAGTACAGTATTTTCATAGCAATCAGATTTGAAAGGAACAGAAATGAAAAAAAGTGTAATAATTTTAATGGTCGTCTCAATGATAATGTCATCCAGCTCCTTTGCATATGCAAATGATGCTCTTTTTGATGTACCTGAAACAGACGTGAAAACAGAAATAACAGAAGAAATAACAGAAGACCCACAGACAGAACCAGAAAATAACGAAGCTGAAGCTTCCGACACCAAGGAAGATCTGGCTGATGATTCCAAAGATGCTGATGGAGCCTCTGCTGGAGACTCTGCAGATCCTTCCTCTTCCGTAATAAAGCAGAAGGTAGTAAGGCTCATACTGGGCAGCGACAGCGCATATGTAAACGGCGTGAAAATCAAGCTTGATACCCCTGCTGAATCCATAGATGGAAGGACATTTCTTCCGCTAAGGTTCATATCAGAAAACCTGCTCGAAGTAAATCCGGTATTCGACAGTGCAACTAAGACCCTTAAGATAGTAAACAAGGAAAAAACAGTTTCTCTTACCATAGGAAGCAAGGAAGCCATCGTGAACTCTGAAAAGGTTCAGCTCGATGGAGCCCCGGTCGTTAAAAACGGCTCAACGCTTCTTCCTCTAAGATTCTTTGTAGACAACTATGACATGACCATAAGCTATGACCCTGCAAAAAAAGAAGTCACAATCAAGAAAACCACAGGAATAAACAATCTTCCATCGGCTGATTTCGAATTTGCAAGGCCGAGCTATATAGCCGGTCAGAAGATAGAATACACCGACAAAAGCTCGGATCCTGACAATGATTCCATAGTGGCGCACGAATTTATGACAAGCCTGGATTCCGTAAAGAAATCAGCTGACATTAACCAGCTCCTTTCAAAGGCCCCTGCAGGAGAATATGAGGTAAGATACCGCGTTCAGGACTCTCAGCTCGACTGGAGTGAATGGATATCAAAAACACTTGTAATAGAAAAAAACGAGCCTCCTGTTATTGAATCCGTAAGCATGTCAAAATCTGCACCGGGACGCGGAGAGAGCTTTGACATGACTTTTGAATATTCAAACGAAGACTGGGAAAAAATCATAAAGGAAGAGTGGTCATACAGACATGAAAGTCAGGGCCCATCTCAGGCAAGAAAAGAAAAGCCTTCGAGGATATTCACTACAGGAGATTATGTAGTTACTCTTAAGCTTACAGATGCATACGGAAATGTAAGCGAGGCATACGAAAAGACAGTAAAGATATCTGACAGGATAGTCCAGACTCAGTTTGAATACCTCTCAGCGTCAGATCCAATAAATTCAGAGCTTGAAAACTATGACAACAAAGACTACAACAAGCTATTCCAGACAATGTCAGAGCTCAAGTTCATCGACATAGAAGGAACTCTCATCATGAGTGACTCTCCTGAAAATGTTTATGACTACGGAATCCTCTATGAGGAAACCACCGATCTTGACGGAAGAATACTGCTTTATCATGTAAACAAGATTCCATCTCCTCGAAACTCCGGAGCCGGGCTGCTCATTACAGTTGAAAATACTGATGACAAGCCTGTAAGATTCAGTCTCGAGAAGACAGGAATGAAAGGTCCGTCTACCGATCCGCTCGCAGTGGGAACAAAGGTCCTTGAGGCTCATTTCTCACCGGGAAACACATATGGCGCCTATGACATAAAACCAGGAGAAAAGGTCTCAGTCTGCGATTCGAGAGGAAACATAAACTGGAAGCCAGACCACCTGGTATCCATGCTCAGCGAATACAAGACTTCAGGTAAAGTAAAGATCACTATCTACAGCGTTGGCCCGAACACAGGCATGGATCACCTCGGCCTTCTCACATATCTTCCAAAGGATCAGCATCCAAGAGGTACCTTCAACATAACTCACCGAAACCTTGCCGTAAATGTTCCAGCCGAGATACCGACATCAATAGTACTCGGCGGAAAAGAGACGGAGTGGATAACTGGTGATGATGGAATTACCGGAGAAACAGTTACCAACAGAGGAAATTACGGTGTTGAATACAGAGTCAGCATGACTCCTGAAGAAGACACACTGGTTTTCCTTAACGCACGCGGAGGCCCTTTCAAGGGCATCGTAGGCTGGATTGACGGAAATCCAAGGTACGTCAACTCATATTACATGAGCTCAGCATCATATGTCGGCAAGATACCTGCCGGAAAGACATCCACTATGCGCTACATGCTTCCTAACGGTTCTTCAGCCCCTGTGATAATAGGGTTTGTGCCCGAAGCTCAGTGGAATGCATAAACAAAAAAACTTCAGCCTGGGCTGAAGTTTTTTTATGCCTTTTTATATTGTTATCAATCCATTCCTAATGATTCATCAGTCCGGCTTTCTCAATGATGTAGAAGCAAAGGCTTATGAATACCGCGATCACGCTTGCCAGAACCATACCCTTGAGCTGTACAGTAGCCAGGTTTATAGTAAGGCCGCTGAGTCCTGATGTAAATACTACTGAGGAAAGTATGAGATTCTTTGACTGGCTGTAATCAACCTTTGAGTCAACCAGAAGTCTTATACCTGATGCTCCTATCATTCCGTAAAGCAGGAAGGTAACTCCCCCTATTACGTTTCCAGGTATAGTCTGTATAAGAGCAGCAAGCGGTCCTATGAATGCCATACATATTGAAAGCACAGCTGCTCCAGCAATGACTGCAACACTATAAACTCCAGTTACAGCCATTACTCCTATATTTTCACCATATGTCGTAGTTGGAACTCCTCCGATCATTCCAGAAAGCATAGTAGAAAAATTGTCTGCAAATATGCTTCTGTGCAGTCCTGGATCCTTGAGAAGGTCTCGCCCTATTATGTTGCTTGTAACAACCTGATGGCTTATGTGCTCAGAAGTTATTACAAGAAGTACAGGAAGCATAGTCATAGCAGCCTGAAGACTGAATTTTGGAAGCTGAAACAGCGGCATAGTAAATAAAGCAGCTTCTTTTACAGGAGTAAAATCTATCATTCCAAATGCCATAGCCGTAACATAGCCGACAACTATCGAAATCAGTATCGGTATTATTGCAAAGAACTTCTTGAACATTACAGATCCGAATACCGCTACTCCCAGAGTCACGAGAAACACTGTCATGTCCTGCGTAGTCGAATTCTCGACCATTATGTTTGCGCCTATCGCTCCTCCCGTTACAGTAAGTCCTGCAAGCTCAAGACCTATGAGAGCAACTACAGGACCCATGGCAGCAGGCGGAAGAACGATGTCTATCCATTTAATGCCAAACCTGTAGATTATATATGCTAGAATACATCCAAGCAGACCTGTCGTAACGAATGCCCCCTGTGCATATTGGAATCCCTGGCCTGCAATTATTATGCTTGCCGGGCCTATGAATGCAAAGCTTGACCCCAGATATGCGGGAGCCTTTCCCTTGGTTATGAATATGAACAGCAGCGTACCTATACCATTCATAAGCAGTACTGTTCCAGGATTTATCCCAAACAGTATCGGAACAAGCACAGATGCCCCAAACATAGCAAAAGTATGCTGCAGACTTAACGGTAAGAGCATACTGAACGGCACTTTCTCTTCAACTTGAATTATTCTTTTAGTTGACATATTTTCCTCCTTATAATTTATCTCAGACTATTTTATCGGAAATCTGAACTAAATACAATACCAAATGGCAAATTTTACCATTTTTTGCATATTTTCCCGAACATTTGTATATGGATTTGTCTATATTTATTCGATTTCATTCATCATTCCTCACAGCAGCATAATTTGTATAAAATAATACATAAATATATTGACAATTTATATAAATTCTATTACGATATTTTTAGAGGTGATATGATGAAAAAAACAATGTACAGTCTTATGCTTTCAAAGAACATTATAGATGAAATCGACAGGCTTGCCTGCATAAACAATACAAACAGATCCAATCTTATAAATCACATACTTGCAGCCCATCTCTCCCTTTCTACTCCAGAGATGCACATAAGGGAGGTCTTCGATCTCATAACGGAAGATATGAGAAAGAAAAACAGCTTCATGATTCAGCAGATCTCATCCGATTCCATGCTCTTCATAAAAAGCACGCTCGACTATAAATACAAGCCTACCGTACGATATACTCTCGAGCTTTACAAGAATATGGATAAATGCATGGGATCTCTCAAGATACAGTTCCGGACTCAGAGCGACGCCCTGACCAGGCAGCTGGATGCGTTTTTCAGGCTGTGGAGAGAGCTTGAAATAAAGCATGTTCATCCAAGACTCGCAAAAGGCGTCATATCCTACAGAATAGATACAAACAGGTTTGAAAGAGATCTGGCAATGCCAGAGGATCACTGCGAAAACAAAACGGTAAGCAGGACTATAAGCTATTACATCGGCATGTATGACCATATTCTCAAGCTGTATATAAGACATCCGGAAATCACGTTCGTTCAGCTTGAATCAGAATATCTGGAAAAACTTAAGCATTCTGTCCTTTTTATTTAGAGAAACACGTAATTAATTATGGAGGGAAAATGATGAATACACAAAAATTCACTCAAAAATCAATGCAGGCAATAATGTCTGCGCAAAACGAGGCCATCGAAAGAAATAACATGCAGGTAGAGGCAGAGCATCTTCTATATGCGCTTCTCGTCCAGGAAAGCGGGCTCATACCAAGACTTGTAGAAAAAATGGGACTTGATCTTGACTTTACGATAAAGACTGTGGAGGGCTATCTGTCTAAGATACCTTCAGTTTCCGGTCCGGGGAGAGAGCAGGGAAAGGTATATGTCTCTCAGACAGTTGAGAAAATACTGCTTGAAGCCGAAAAGCAGTCAGGCATATTCAAGGATGAATACGTCTCCGTAGAGCATATAATGCTGGCCTTCTTTGAGATCAGCAGCCAGCATATAAGAGAAATCCTTGAAAAAACCGGCATAGAGAAGCTCAGGTTTCTTGAGGCGCTCAAAGCAGTAAGAAGTAGCAGCAAGGTAGTCAGCGATAACCCGGAGGAAACCTACGAAGCTCTTTCAAAGTATGGATATGATCTTGTCGAAAGAGCAAGGATGCAGAAGCTGGATCCAGTAATCGGAAGGGACAGCGAAATCAGAAATGTAATCCGCATACTCTCAAGAAAGACAAAGAACAATCCAGTCCTTATCGGCGAGCCGGGGGTAGGAAAAACCGCCATAGTCGAAGGGCTTGCCATAAGGATACTGAAAGGCGATGTTCCGGAAGGTCTCCGGGATAAGACAATATTCTCACTTGACATGGGCTCACTTATCGCAGGCGCGAAATTCAGAGGTGAATTCGAAGAAAGGCTCAAAGCCGTTCTAAACGAGGTCAGAGAGAGCGAAGGCCGCATCATACTCTTCATCGATGAGCTCCACAATATAGTGGGAGCCGGAAAGACAGACGGCGCAATGGATGCAGGAAATCTTCTTAAGCCTATGCTGGCAAGAGGCGAGCTCCACTGTATAGGTGCGACCACCCTGGATGAATACAGAAAATATATAGAAAAAGACGCGGCCCTCGAACGAAGGTTCCAGCCCGTAATGGCTGATGAGCCAAGCGTAGAAGACACCATAACCATCCTGAGAGGCCTAAAGGAAAGATATGAGGTGTTTCATGGCGTATCGATTGCAGACAGCGCGCTCATAAGTGCGGCGACCCTGTCTCACCGGTATATAAGCGACAGATTCCTTCCAGACAAGGCCATAGACCTTGTAGACGAAGCCTGCGCAATGATAAGGACAGAAATAGATTCGATGCCTACTGAGCTCGATGAGATTTCCAGAAAGATCATGCAGCTTGAAATAGAAGAAGCCGCACTGAGGAAAGAGTCCGATAAACTCTCAGCAGAACGCCTTGAGCATACACGCAAGGAGCTTGCCGAGCTGAGAGAAGACTTTAATGCCATGAAAGCAAGATGGGAAAACGAAAAAGAAAGCATCCAGTCAGTGCAGAGGCTGAAAGAAGAAATCGGAAGCATAAACGCACAGATTGAGGCTGCCGAGAGAGCCTATGATCTGGAAAAACTTGCAGAGCTTAAATACGGAAAACTCCCTCAGGCAATAAATGAGCTTGAAAAGGCGGAAAAGGAAAGCAGCGACTCCAAAAAGAACACTCTCCTCAGAGACAGAGTCACAGAAGATGAAATCGCCAAGATAATCGCACGATGGACAGGGATCCCAATGGCCAAGCTGCTTGAAGGTGAAAGAGAGAAGATACTTCACCTTGATGAAATACTCCACAGACGTATAATAGGTCAGGATCAGGCCGTAGAAAAAGTATGTGAGGCCATCATAAGATCAAGAGCCGGCATATCCGATCCAGGCAGGCCGACAGGCTCCTTCCTTTTCCTTGGACCTACAGGCGTCGGAAAGACAGAGCTTGCCAAGGCGCTTGCTGAAAACCTGTTTGATGATGAGCAGAACATGGTAAGAATAGATATGTCCGAATATATGGAGAAGTACTCCGTTTCAAGGCTTGTAGGCGCGCCTCCTGGATACGTGGGCTACGAGGAAGGCGGTCAGCTCACCGAAGCCGTAAGAAGAAAACCTTACAGCGTCATACTTTTTGACGAAATCGAAAAAGCGCACAGCGATGTATTCAACATCCTGCTTCAGGTTCTCGATGACGGACGCATAACTGATTCTCAGGGAAGAACCGTGGATTTCAAGAATACGATAATAATAATGACCTCAAATCTTGGTTCAGAGTATCTTCTGAGCGGAATAGACTCAGAAGGAAACATTACAGAGGAAGCTCAAAACCATGTAACCTCGCTGCTGAAGAGCTCCTTCCGTCCAGAGTTCCTCAACAGGCTCGATGAGATAGTATTTTACAAGCCGCTGACCAGGCAGGAAACTGTAAAGATCGTAGACCTGCTCATTGCAAAAATTCAGGAAAGGCTCTCAGACCAGCAGCTCACTCTTATCGTAACAGAATCTGCAAGAAAATTCATAGCCGATAACGGATATGATCCCGTATACGGCGCCAGACCTCTGAAGCGCTTTATACAGAGCCGCCTTGAGACCCTTGTAGCAAGACGCATAATCGAAGGAAACATATCTTCAGACGGAGTCATTACCGTAGACGCAGATAAAGATCACCTGATCGTGCGCTGAAAAATATATTATAATTATCAGGAGGTGTCAGCTTGAACGTAAGAATAAGACCCATACACAGAAACGATGCGGTGTACCTCAATCAGATGAGGACCATGCCGGGAGTTTTTGAAAACATCCTCGGATATCCGTCAGAAAGACTTGAAAAAAGTGAAAGCTTTGCCTCTTCGGTGAGCGACTTCTCTCATCAGTTTGCGGCAGTTGTAAGGGATGATTCCGGAGCGGAATCCGAAACGGTGAATATGTCGATTCATATATGATGTCACGAATCAGGAACTGCTGATCCCTGCTGAGTATAAAAATATCAAAGG
>SAAM01000296.1 GCA_009929415.1 Clostridia bacterium
AGGGAAATGTATCAAACATCTTTGTAAATACTTTGATGTCGTAGGGGTAGTGCCATGCATTTGCTGCCGTTAGCCATTTCAAGAGCTCGAAGGACTGTTTTGCTGACTGCAGAATCTCAATCATCTGGTTTCGCATAGCCTCATCGGAAATCATATTTTGATTGCTCAGTGAAAGGAATGCTGAGATAGCTTCTGTTGGGAGCGCTGCATCTGAATTGATATACGATGGGAAGGTAGTGATTATCTGTTCACCCTTTTCATTCTCAACCATCCCATATACCAAACATTCAGATGGAAGTGTTTCCAGCGATTGATGCAATTGAGGTTGCAATGTTGCAAGCGGCAAAGCCATAAGGCTGGAGTAAGCTCCTTGTTGCCACTCTTTCTTGAGATTGATGATAGGTCTTCGGGTACTGAGAAACTCAACTCTGTATAGCTCAGTCTCCTCATAGTCAACAGTGATGAGCAAACGGGAGTATTGGTTGGATTTTACCTGTGTTACCAATGAAGCGAGAGAATATGGTTTTGATCCTTCGGTATACATAACCAGGTTCTGTGGGAATATTCGCATGCTTGTTTGGGAATATTCCATATATGCTGATATTTTGTATGGAGTGGAAGAATCTCTCAGACTGGTCCTGCGGAATTCCAAATATGAATTAGCTATTAGGTCCTTTTCAAGCGAGAAAACTTCATCAGAGCCGGATACTACTACTTTGCTGAAGTGACCCGCTACTTCTTCAATAGCATCGAATTTGAACTTGATGGTGGATCTCAAGGTTTGACTTTCAGTATACTTGTAGTAATAGAGTGCCTCAATATCCTGCAACCCGTATTCGAGACATTGGATATCAACCAAATCTTTCGCAAATGAGCTTGTACATGCATGAACTCCTTGTAGCTGGAAATCCTGTACCGGTACATACATTCTTAGCTGGATATGCTTATCTTTGATGAGCTTGATGGACCTTATCGGCAATAGGTTGAAAGTGATGGAACTGGGGACATCATCACCGAAAGCCACAGTCAAAGTATATTGACCAGGTGATGGGATTGGCTGGACTGGCCTGACTATTCCTTGGGAGTAGGTGGTGGTGATGAGTATCTTGTTCTCTTTCCCGTCTGTATTCAGTATTCGCTTCTCAAGAGTATGTGTAGGGACTAGTCCTTCAGGAAAATCCCCTTCAAGTGACATCTCGATCATGGGAGAGAAGAAGTAGGGAATTACTTTCCTGTTTTTATTAAATGTTGCTTCCCATGCAGTTTGTTCACGCAATTTAATGGTAAAAGGAATTGAGCGAAACTGAAGCTCAATTTTTCCGATACGAAGAGAAGGCAATTGTGTATCTCTTGTTTGGAATACTGGTAGGTTGCCGGTTTGTTCTTCTTGAACGAAATTTGGTGATTTTTGGAGTGTCGATCCGATAGTATCTGTCAGCGGGAGAATTCTCAATGGTTCCCCTCGTTTGAAGATGTGAGTATTGGAAACAATTTCACTGCCAGTCTTTCCAAAAATGAGAAAAGGATCGTTTCGCTTGATTTGCCCAAGGAATAACTGTTGTGGGCGGGCGTCCGTATCATTAACGCTGATTATGAATTGAATCTTTTGCAGACCGCTGTTCCGTATGGTGACCGGGATAAAATCACTTTGGAATGAACATTCAATTTCTAGGAAGCCTTTCTGGACTTCCAGTCTAACCAACTGAGATGTTTCCTCAATGGTTGCGTTCTCACTTTCAGAAAGAATCGAAATGGTTCCTGATGAAAATCTGGGCAAGATGATTGAACTGGGCAATGGAATTGAGACTTTACTTGTGAGGTTATGCTTGATAGCAAGATGCCAGTCAAAACCATCATCAATAAGTTGGTATGAAAACGATGGACCAGATAGTTGCTTAGCCGATTCTTGAGGGGGTATGAGAATGTCATTGTATGAATGAGCAACCCGAAGCACCAGATCGAGATCCCATCCGTTTTTTTCTGATACAACAGCACAAATTGAATCGCGGTTCTCAGGTGAATCCAGTGAATACCGGATAGATGAAAGTATCTGAATGAGATTAATGAGTGCATAGAAACCAGCAGAATCTTCATGCAAAGACTGTTTTTGTGCAACAGTATAGGAACTGATATCTATTGACTTGATAAACTGTCGTAAATTTTCTTCTGGTTCTAAATACAGCGAAAGCCAGCCATATTGCTTTACCAAATCCTCTACTAATCTTCCATAACCAAGAGTAGGAGGAAATTCTGCAGCAAGGATAAATGTGCTTAAATATCGATTAGTGTTATAATTGATGACTTTGATATTTCTTTTTGTAAACCATGATTCTACATGTGCATAGAATGGCTTATTTAAAGCAAGTCCTTCCCAACCAATCTTATCAGTTGGCCACTCTCCAAATGTGGCGTCCTCTGCCGTTTTATAATAGGTAAGCACATCTTCGAGATAAGAAAATACCGAGTAACGACTGTTCTGGTCGACTGTCTTCAATGGCATTGGATACCTCACTTTTTCAATCATACTTGATAATTCGCTATTAGCAAGGTAATGTTGTAGAGTAGTAGCGGATTTTCTTTACTGATAGTATACATGAGGTACTGTGACGTATTACGTCACAGTGG
>SAAM01000297.1 GCA_009929415.1 Clostridia bacterium
AAGCTCAAGCACTGAGCACCCTTTACCGGTTCCAAGGTTGAATGCTTCATATCCACTGCTCGTGAAAAGCCTCTCCAGAGCGCATACATGGCCTTTTGCAAGGTCTGATATGTGTATATAGTCTCTTACTCCGGTTCCGTCCTCTGTGTCATAGTCAGTGCCGAATATATCGAGGCAGCTCTTTTCTCCAAGCGCGGTCTTTATTATGTGAGGCATTATATTGTCGGACGGTATTTTGGGATCTTCTCCGATAAGCAGGCTGCTGTGAGCTCCAACTGGATTGAAATACCTCAGCATTACAGCACTCCACCTGTCATCCGAGCTGCAGAGATCCAGGATTATGTCTTCTATCATGGATTTGCTCCTGGCGTACGGGCTCGAAGGATTCTTTGCGCAGGCTTCTGTTAAAGGCATTATATCATTTTTTCCATATACTGATGCGGATGAACTGAATATGATTTTTCTTACATTATATCTGTCCATGACTTCCAGGAGAGAAACTGCGGCGCATACATTGCTTCTGTAATAGGAAAGGGGCATGAGGACTGATTCTGACACGGATTTCAATCCCGCAAAATTAATCACTGCATCAAAGCGATGCTTTTCAAACACAGCGCACAGGCTTTCTGTATCAGAGATGTCGATCCTGTAGAAGCAGACTTTTTTTCCTGTTATTTCAGCTATTGCATCTGGAGCATCAATGCTTCCCCTTACAAGGCTGTCACATATGACAATATCATGGCCTCTGCTTATGAGCTCTGCAGCAGTATGGCTTCCTATATATCCGCACCCTCCGGCAATCAGTATATTCAATCTGCTCAACCACCTTTCTATAAAATAAAAACTGTTACACAGGATTGCAACAGTTAGAATTCAAGAGATGCCTTTGTCTGGAGTATGATCTTATCTTTTCTTGGCATTACAAGAATTTCAGAATCATTTGAAAGCACTATCATCATGTCGTTATTTGGTTTGAAAAGATCTTTGTTTCTTTCGATAAGCTCGCTGGCTTCTGTAAGATCACTATTTGTCAGATTTATATTTACTATATTTTTCATAAAAACTCCTAATACTTAAATAATTGGATTTAACTTCATTTATATTGTAACATATTTCAGGCTCCTTTAGAATAAAAAAATGCCCTTACTGCAACTTTGCAGATAAGGGCATTCAAAGTATTGTTTAGTCTTCAAGAATTCTTCCATCAGTAGATATAGTATATATCTGCCAGGGGATGAACTTTCCGCTTTCCTTAAGTGCATTCACAGAAGCCCTCTCGATGCCTCCGCAGCATGGAACTTCCATTCTCACTATGGTAACGCTCTTTATGTTGTTCTCTCTTATTATGGCAGCAAGCTTTTCTGTATAGTCTCCTTCGTCAAGCTTTGGGCATCCTATTACGGTTATCCTGTTCTTTACGAACTTGTTATGAAAATCTCCGTATGCATAGGCAGTACAGTCAGCAGCTATGAGAAGGTTTGCATTTTCAAAGTATGGAGCATTTACAGGAACCAGCTTTATCTGAACCGGCCACTGTCTCAGCTGAGACTCTGTAGAAGCCATGTTTGGAGCAGTGGAAACTGAAGCTGAAGACGAACTCTTTGGCCCTGAAAGAATAGCTGACCTTGATATAGCCTTTGCCTGAGAGCCTGCGCATCCGCACCCTTCTCCGTGAGCAGAAGAAGCGTTAGGAGCTTCCTTTGCAGCCACTCTCTTTGGAGCGATCTCTCTGTTATATTCAGCGGCTTCTCTTTCCTCAAAGGAGATGGCATTTGTTGGACATACAGGAAGGCAGTTTCCCAGCCCGTCACAGTAATCATCTCTAAGAAGCTTTGCCTTTCCATCCACGATGGCGATAGCACCTTCATGGCATGCATTTGCACAAAGTCCGCATCCTACACATTTTTCTTCATTGATCTTTATAACTTTTCTTATCATTTTATCCTCCTGAATTACAAGGTGGACGTCACGTCCACTTTTTGAATAGATTAATATATTATTTTCATCTGTATATGATTTTGAAGATTTATAATTGTAATCCTTTATATGTATGATACAATAATAATAACAAAAATAATGTTGCATATGCAACAAAAAATAAAATTATTTCAATTTCATTTAAAATATTAAGTACAGAGTTTCAAATCAGAATAAAGATTATGAAATGGAGGAACATATATGTCCAGCGTCTACGGCGAATATATCCCAATGCTCATGAAAAACAGGCTTTTTGAAGGAATAAACCCGCAGGATGCAGAGAAGATACTCGCATGTCTTAATGCACATGTAAGAGATTATGAAAAAAAAGAAACTGTCATCAGAGAGGATGGACCAGTACCGGGCATAGGTATAATACTGAGCGGCAGCGTTCAGATAAGCAGGTCAGACATGCTTGGTAACATTAATATAATTGCAGAGCCTGGAAAAAACCAGCTTTTTGCCGAGACATTTGAGGCTGCAGGAATGAATGTGAGTCCGGTCAGGGTAGTTTCACAGGAAAATTCCAAGATAATGTTCATAGAATACAAGAAGATGATGAATATGTGTGCGAGCACATGCAGTTTTCATTCAAGGCTGATGGCGAACATGATGAAGATAATAGCGGTAAAAAACATGGAGCTCAG
>SAAM01000030.1 GCA_009929415.1 Clostridia bacterium
TGGAGATAGAAGGTGCCGCGGTTGAGGTCGGCTTTTTCGGTTATGTCTCTTACGGTTATGTCTCTCAGGTCTTTTTCGCGTACGAGCTCTGCAAGCGTGCGCTTGAGCGTGTCTCTGGTCTTTCGTATTCGCCTGTCTACCTTTGGATTTTTCATAATGTTCCCCCTTTTTCAGAAAAATGAACACAAACTCTATTTATGTTGATTAATGTACATATATCGTTTTATTGATTATTGAAGTATGTCTATAATGGTATTATAATATACAACAGATTAAAAATCAACATGATGTTCATTAATGGAGGAAGACATGAAAATAAATGGCATTGAAAAGATATTTCATTTTATAGTCTACGAAGGCAGGAAGATAGAAAAGGCGTTCATCGCGATGCTGCTTGTATTTGCGATATGCTTCCCGCTAGTTGGAGTCAATTATGACCTGAGCAAGTATCTTCCGCAGTCGGCTCCTTCCCGTGAGGCGCTCTCTGTGATGGAGGATGAGTTCGGATATCCGGGCATGGCGAGGATAATGCTCAGGGACGTGTCGCTCTATGAGGCAAGGCAGATGCGGGACCAGATAGCTTCGGTGGAAGGGGTGGACATGGTAACTGGCGCTGATACGGCTACGGATGTCTATATGGCATATCCTTTTGCTACTGAAGCGGATGCCCTTGATGACTACTACAGGGACGGAAATGCACTGATAGATGTGGTTTTTGAGGAGGGAAGCTCTGAAAAGTCCACGCATGAGGCACTTGACAGGATCTATGAGATAGTCGGCGAGGACGGATATTTTTCGGGCTCTGCTGTAAGCAACAAGTCAAGGCAGGAAACTATAGTGAAGGAAGTGGCCATGGCGATGGTGATTGCGCTCGTGATCATCTTTTCTATCCTTACGGTCACTACTACGTCCTGGTTTGAGCCGGTGCTGTTTATAGGGGTCATGGGAGTCGCGATCATAATAAACATGGGAAGCAACATAATTTTTGGGACAATCTCGTTCTTTACCTTTGCCACAGCGGCTATACTTCAGCTGGCGGTATCGATGGACTATTCGATATTCCTGCTTCATACCTTTACGGCGTACAAGCAGAAGGGCATGGAGATCCATGAGGCACTTGAGATGGCGCTGCGGGAATCTGCCGGGGCTATAGTTGCGAGCTCTATGACTACGATCGTCGGATTTCTCGCTATGGCGCTTATGAAGTTCAGCGTGGGCAGAGACCTTGGATTCGTGCTTGCCAAGGGCATAGTGATAAGCCTTGCTACGGTAATGATGCTTATGCCTGCGCTTATCATGAGGTTCAATGAGAAGATAGAGAAGTATTCGCACAGGTCCTTCATGCCGTCGTTTGATTCGTTTGCAGACAAGATGTACAGGGGAAGGAAGATAATTATAGCGATTTCTCTGATATTCATAATCCCGGTATATGTCGCTCAGGACATGAATTTATTCCTGTACGGGGACGAGGCGCTGGGTGAAGGCCCGGGCACGAAGGTATATGAGCAGAGCCGCATGATAGATGAGGAGTTTGGCCGCAGCAACATGATAATTGCCATGGTTCCTGTGGGCTCGCCGGTGAGCGAGAAGCTGCTGACTGAGGATCTTGAGGGTTTTGAGTTCGTCAATTATGCCAAATCGCTCGCAGGCGAGCTTCCTTCAGGGGTTCCGCAGGATTTTCTTCCGCAGAGCCTGACTGAGAAGATGAAGACCGAGAATTATTCGAGAATACTGATATCCATGAATACGGCTGAGGAGAGCGAGTTTGCTTTTGAGTGCAGCAAGAAGATAGATTCAAAGATAAGGGAGTATTATCCTGAGGACTCGCATGTACTGGGGCTGACTCCGACGACCATGGACATGAAGAACATACTCAATGAAGACTACAGCTTTGTGAACATGATCTCGATGCTCGGGGTCATACTGGTGGTTGCCATAAGCTTCAGATCCGTGCTGGTTCCGATGCTGGTCATAATACCGATAGAGGCGGCTATACTGCTCAACATGGCTTTTCCTTATGTCATGGGAGAGTCAGTGCTATTCATAGGATATATAATCGTGGGCTGCCTTCAGCTTGGAGCTACGGTGGATTATTCCATACTCGTTACGGGAAACTATCTCGGAGCGAGGAAGGAAATGTCGCCTCCTGAGGCGGCAAAGGCTTCGATCGCAAAGAGCGCGCTCTCGGTGCTTACCTCAGGCTCTATCCTGACGGTGGTGGGCTACGGCCTCTTCTTCATATCAACTACGAGAGGGATATCTCAGGTAGGAAGGTTTGTAGGAAGAGGTGCAATGCTGAGCATAGTGCTCGTGCTCACACTCCTTCCCGCGCTGCTTGCGCTGTTTGACAGACAGATAGCAAGACAGCAGGAGAGGTCGAGGACAAGAAGTGAAAGGCTGAAGAACAGAAGAAGCGCTGGCCGAGGCGATAACGATAAGGCTGGAAACGAAGAGGAAAAGCAGGGAAAAAGCAAAGAAGAAAAGAAGAAAAAAAGCAAAGAGGAAAAGAAGGACAGAAAAGAGAAGAAGAAGAAGAAGTCCTGGAAACGAAAATCAGAGGAGAACGAAGTGGAGGTCGGTTTTGATGAAACTGCATAAGAGGATTGGAGCGGGCCTTATGGCCCTCAGCATATTTGCCGCGTGCATGCCGGGTGGGAGCGTTTATGCAGCGGCTCCTGCGCCTGGGCATGATGAGACCATGTATGTAAATCTGGATCATTACGGGGCTATAGATGAGACGAGGATAGTAAAGAGCTACAGCGTTAACGGCGCCAGCGAGATAGTGGATTTTGGAAACTACTCGAAGGTGACCAACATGAGCACCCTCGAAAAGCCTCAGATGAAAAATGGAAAGCTGAAGTTTGAGGCTCAGGAGGACATGAAGAGATTCTACTTTGAGGCTGTTCCGGCTCAGCAGAAGCCGGTGCTCCCATGGAGCTTTGACGTGAGCTACAAACTTAACGGCGTGGAAACAAGCGCTGAGGAGCTTGCAGGAAAGAGCGGCCTCATAGAGATGACGGTGAAGGTTATTCCAAACAGCTCTGCCAGCGAGTATTACAGAAACAACATGCTGCTTCAGGTGGCGGCGATGGTGGACATGGATGAGGTGCTGAGCATCGAGGCTCCAGGGGCGCAGCTTCAGAGCGTTGGAAGCAGGAAGGCGGCCATATTCATGGGCCTTCCGGGAGAAGAAAATGAGTTCGTCGTAAGAATAGGATCTGATGATTTTGAGTTTCCGGGATTTGGGATAATGATTATTCCGGCGACGCTTTCTCAGCTGGAGGAGATTAAGGAACTAAAGGAAACAAAGGAAAAGATAGAGGACTCTGCGAATGCTATGAATGCCAGCATGGACGTCATCCTGAATACCCTCGAGGGAATGCAGGATGGCATAAAATCCACATCGGAAGGCCTTCGCACCCTCGACGGAGCGAGAGAGACAGTGAGCGCTTCAAAGGGCAGCCTGTATGACAAGGCAGACATATCCATAGACAATCTTGAGCAGAGCTCGGCTCAGGTAGAAAAGCTGATCCCGCATCTGGAGGAAGCTCAGAGCTTTGCGCAGGAAATGAACGCTCAGATGAATGTGATGGCAGACACTGTGAAGGCTCTCAAGCCAAAGCTCACAAAGCTTCAGAGGGTGCTTGAGGACCTCAATGAGAATCTTGAAGAGCTTCAGGACATGGTGGATGACATGGGAGAGGTCGGATCCTCAAGAAGGAGCAGGACACTCGTGATGGCTGTAAACAGCGGTCTTGAGGACTACAGCGCGGCTGCGGCTGACGTCAGTGCAGACATTGCCGCAATTGAGAACGCGGCCGAGGCAGCTGGAATTGCTGATGGAAGCAGTTCGCCATCAGGCCCAGCTCCTGTCTCTGATCCAAAGATAGATGCCATACTTGGCGGAGTATCACAGATAGGAAGCGGGCTAGAGAGCATGAGCAGCGTAATAGGAGGACTCAGGAGCACGGCGGGTGAGTATTCTTCAGACATCCAGAGCGCTATGGGCAACCTCAAGGCTCTGAACAGCACGATAAACGAGATGAGTTCAATATCAAAGGACCTCATAGACGAGGCTGATGTACTGAGAGGCATCATAGATAAAAACCATCCGGCGCTCATGCAGGCCCTTTCAGATTCAAAGGACAGCCTGGAGCTTGCGACAAAGAGCCTCAGGGATGCTCACAGCTTCGTGAAGGAGGCCAGGGGAGTGCTTGAGAAAAGCGGGGATCAGCTTGACAAGGGGAGTGAAAAGAGCCTCAACGGACTTGCGGATGCGCTTGATGAATCGGTGAAGGGCCTCGAACAGACCGGAGTCATAAGAAATGCGAAGAATACGGTGAAGAAGCTCATAGATGATGAGTGGGAGAAATACACAGAGACCGAAAATCATCTGCTGAACATAGATACCTCGGCGCCCATGATATCGTTCACATCGAATCAGAACAGGACACCTGAGAGCATACAGATAATAATGAGGACTGCCGAGATAAGCAAAAAGAGCCCGGACAAGGCCGTTAAGGACCTTGAAGCCGGAGCTCTTGAGGACAGAGGAAGCTTTGCCAGCAGGATCGCTGACATATTCAGGAAGATGGCAGATACGGTTGCATCCGCGTTTTAGGCTTCCAGAACCATTTTTTTCCTGTAAAGATAATAGAATACCGGAAGGACGCTACCCTTCACTATGCTGCTCAGGCTGATGGCCCACCATACGCCGTTTACGCCAAGCGCAGTGGATGTGAAGAAAAGCGCCATCGGAATCCTGGCCCCTGTAAGCAGTATGCTTATGACGGCCGGGATTTTTGTTTCTCCAAAGCCGTTGAACATTCCTATGGTTATTATCTCGATGCACATTGGTATCTGAGAATAGCCGAGTATCCTCAGGTAGTTTACGCCGCTCGGGATGGACTGAGGCTCGTCGATGAATACCCTGAATATAGGTTCTCCGAAGAAGACGAGGCCTATAGTGGCGATTGCCCCAAGGAAGATGGACATCATTGCTATGATGCGGATCCCCTTATCTATCCGGTCAAAGTTGCGGCTTCCAAAGTTCTGGCCCACGAATGCACACAGCGCTATGGCGAATCCGTCTGCAGTTATCCAGGAAAGAGACTCTATCTGTGAGCCTACCTTCTGGACGGCAATCTCGGTAGCTCCGAAATGCGATATTATCCTTGCCAGCATGATTGAGAAAACGCAGTAGAGCGTAGACTGGAGCGAGCTTGGAAATCCTATCTTTGCTATTTCTTTTATCTTTGCAAAATCAGGCCTGCTGAATATTCTTATGTTCAGGTGAGGCTGAGGATATTTTTTTATATGGAGGATGAAGAGAAGCCATACGAGGGCCTGCGCTCCGGCCGTAGCTATTGCGGCTCCGGCTACTCCAAGCTTTGGGAATGGCCCTATTCCGAATATCAGCAGTATGTCGAACACGATGTTGAATATGAGGCCGCAGGTGTTGAACAGGAATGGAGTCTTGCTGTCACCCGAGGCATTGAACATGGCGGAAAGCACCGGGGTAGTATACGCGAACACCATGGCAAGGCCGACTATCACGAGATATATCCTTCCCTGCATTATTATCTGAGGGTCGCCGAGTCGGAAATATCCGATGATCTGCTCATTGAAGATCATTATGAATATGGTGAACGCCCATGCTATGAAGGAGTTGAGCCACATGGAGGCCTGAGCGTACTGACGCGCCATGTCAAGATCCTTTCGCCCCATGGACTGGGATATAGTTATCTGCGCACCTATCCTTGCTATCGAAGATGAAGCCTGCGCAAACCACATCAGAAAGCCTGCGCTTCCTACGGCTGCTACGGCGCCGCTGCCGAGCCTTCCTATGCATATCATGTCTATGAAGTTGTATGCCATGTTTATGAATGAAGTCGCGAGTATTGGCATTGAAAGATATATTATCTTCTGCGGTATGCTCCCGACGGTGAGGTCCTGTTTTTCGTTCATATGTTCTCCTGTAATGTAATCGTTAAATGAGTTTACGGGAAATCTGATTTTTTCCCCAAAGAATATTATAAACCAAAACGAGTCAGTTGTCATTGAAATGATACGCAGATGACACGTTTTATGGTGCAAATTGTTTTCAAAGGTGTTACCATGGTAACGCCTTTTTTGCGTGATCAGATGATATAATATTAAAAAACGAATAAAACAGGGGGAAGATATCATGAAATATGTCATCAATGCAGTAAGGATTTTGTTTTTGGCGCTGTTTATTTTTCTTGTCATGACAGGAAGAGTGAGGATGTGGCTGATAATATTTGCGGCAAGCCTTGCAGCCGCACTTTTCTCGGGAAGAATATACTGCGGCTATGTCTGTCCTATGAACACTCTGATGATTCCGACAGAGTGGATATCTAAAAAGCTGAAGCTGCAGAAAACGGTAACTCCGAAATGGCTGAGCTCAGGCTGGCTTGCATGGCTTGCGCTTGGGGCGAGCATTGCGGGCATGATGTTTGCGAAGAGAGCTCTGCACAGGGATGTTCCGGTGCTCCTCATCTGGCTGGCGGCTTCTGTGATAATAACGCTCAGATACAGGCCGGCGGTATTTCACAATCTGATATGCCCGTTTGGCGTACTACAGAAGATATTTGGAAAAAATCCGGTGTATTCTATGAGGGTGCAGGAGCAGGGATGCATAGGCTGCAGGATGTGCGAGAAGGTATGTCCTTCGGATGCGGTAGCCGTGCGAAGTGAGGACAGAAAAGCTGAGATAAATCCGGCGCTGTGCCTTCAGTGCTCAAACTGCAGTCAGGTGTGTCCAAAAAACACTATTCATTATCTTGGAGGTAAAAAATGAAATATTCAGCAGAAATCTTAAGCGGGAGAGGGAAGTATGTCATCGCTGCGGCTGTGATAGCAGCTATACTTGGCGCGATATATATCTATAATGGAATGATCCTTGATGATTCGAGCATCGTGAGGAAAGAGGACGGACTGTATCTGGAGGCATCCGGAAGCGTGGAAAGCAGCAGTATAATAATAAGCAGCGAGGTTTCGGGCAGCGTAACAGAGGTAAAGGCAAAGGAAGGAGAGATGGTGAAGTCCGGGCAGGCAGTTGCGGTTATAGAAAACACTGCGCTCGAGAGCCAGTATCAGAGGATGAAGAGCTCTCTTGACTCGGCGCTTCAGAACGTGGCCTCCCTTGAGGATGCGCTGAAGGACTACTCAGTCCATAATGAGAAGCTCATTTCTCAGGCGCACAGCACATATATGGCAGCGGAGGCTGAGTATCAGAAGGTAAGGGACGGAGCGAGCGCTGAGGAGATATCTCAGGCGAGAGAGGCCGTAAAGCAGGCAGACATAAACAGGGCGCATATGAAGGCGGCTCTCGAGAGAAGCCGGGTGCTGCTCGAGGCTCAGGGGATTTCGCAGACCGACTATGACGAAGCAGAGAGAAGCCATGAGCTTGCCGAGTCACAGTACAGCTCCGCCGTATCAAGGCTCGAGCTTGTTGAATCCATGCCAACCGACTCGAATCTCAAGATTGCCCAGAGCAGGATGCAGCAGGCAAAGTCGGGCCATGAGCTTGCGATATCGGGAGGCCGGATGCGCATATCTGAGCTTGAAAACCAGCTTGCATCGGCAGGAATACAGGCAGAGCAGGCAAAAAAAGAGCTTATCCAGGCGGAAGCTGAGCTTGAAAAGACTTTCATAAGGTCTCCGGCAGATGGCGTGCTCAGCTCGGTATTCTTCGATAAGGGAGAATTTGTCACGGCAGGAAAGCCGGCGATTGAAATATATGACTCATCAGCTGCGCAGATACAGGTATATGTGTCTGAGGCAGACATTGGACATATAAAGACCGGGCAGGAGGCAAAGCTTTATGTAGACTCCCATGCTGACGAGGTGTTTGGCGGAAAAGTGGTCCAGATAAGCAGCGAGGCGGAGTTTACGCCAAAGAACATTCAGACCAAGGCAGAGCGCGTGAATACGGTATTCAGGGTCAGGATTGAGGCCGATGATTCAGGCGGGGTAATAAAGCCGGGAATGCCCGTGGACGTGAATATAAAGATAGATGAGGCGAAGGGAGATCCGCAATGAAAAGGGGCATAGAGATAAACTCTCTTTCCAGAAGCTTTGGAGGCATACGGGCGGTGGATGCGATTGACCTCAAGGTCAGGCACAATACGATATTCGGGCTAATAGGTCCCGACGGGGCAGGAAAGACGACCCTGATGAGGATGCTGTGCTCGCTGATGAAGCCGGACAGCGGGACTGCGCAGATAGGCGGTCTGGACATACGGACTCAGGGCGATGAGATAATAAATCACCTTGGATATATGCCGCAGAGATTCAGCCTTTACGGAGACCTGACCGTGATGGAGAACCTGAGATTTTACTCAGATATATACCAGGTCCCGGCGGATGTGAGGGAGGAGAAGATAGAATATCTTCTGGAGTTCAGCAGGCTGAAAAAGCACTCAGACAAGCTCGCAGATCAGCTGTCTGGAGGAATGAAGCAGAAGCTGGCTCTGTGCTGCAATCTGATACACACGCCTGATTTCCTGATGCTGGATGAGCCAACGACAGGGGTAGACCCGGTAGCTCGAAAGGAGCTGTGGAAAATACTCTTCGATCTCAGAGATCAGGGGGTCACGATACTGATAAGCACTCCATATATGGACGAGGCGCAGAGGTGCAATGAGATAGGCCTCATAGACAGCGGCAGGATAATCGCGAGGGACACGCCTGAAAATATAATAAACAGCTTTGAGAAGCACATAATATGCATATATTCGAGTGACAATTACAGGGCAAGGGATACAGCGCTCATGCAGGAATGTGTCGAAGATGCCTACCTGCTCGGCGAGGAGCTTCATATAGTGGTATCTGATCATGAGGCCGCATACGAGGAGCTGGAGAAGGCGCTTGCATCAGCGGGGACTGAAATCCTGAGCATGGAAAAAATAAGGCCTTCTCTTGAGGATGTTTTTGTCAGCATGATAAAGAGCCAGAAAAGAGAAGGAGGGGTTTAGGTGGAGAATGCCATTGAGATAAGAAACCTTACGAAGAAGTTCGGCGATTTTGTCGCAGTCAATGACATAAGCTTTGACGTTAAAAAGGGAGAGATATTTGGCTTCCTCGGACCTAACGGCTCGGGAAAGACTACGGTCATAAGGATGCTGATAGGGCTGCTCAGCGCTACTTCAGGCAGCGGCAATGTCCTTGGATATGACATAATGAAGGAAAATGCAGAGATAAGAAAGCATACTGGCTACATGTCTCAGAAGTTCAGCCTCTACGATGATATCACGGTCGAGGAGAATCTGGATTTTTATGCAGGCATCTATGGAGTGGCAGATGATCAGCTTGCTCAGAGAAAGAGGGAGATTCTGGAAATGGCTGACCTTGTAGGAAAGGAAAAGCTCATAACGGGGAGCCTTTCCGGAGGCTGGAAGCAGAGGCTGGCACTGGGATGCGCCATCATTCATGAACCGGAGATGCTGTTTCTCGATGAGCCGACAGGGGGCGTGGACCCAATCGCAAGGAGGCAGTTCTGGGACATAATATACAGCCTTTCCCAGAAGGGAGTGACTGTATTCGTGACCACTCACTACATGGACGAGGCGGAGCACTGCAACACCATAGGCTTTTTTTACTATGGCTCTGTGCTGCTTATGGATACTCCACTGAACATGAAGAACCATGTGAGCGGAGCCGCCGGGGACAGTCTGAGCCCTGGGGGCGGCGGAAGCGCCGCTATCGGGGGAAGTACCGCCTTAGCAAAGCCTACCCTTGAGGATGTATTTGTATATCTGGTTGAGCAGAAGACGGATGAGGAGGACAACTATGAAACTGAACCTTAAGAGGGTGCTTGCCGTAATAAAGAAGGAATTCTCGCAGATCAGAAGGGACAAGCGAACCATAGCCATAATAATAATGATGCCCATAATGGAGCTGCTGCTCTTTGGATATGCTACCTCTACAAGCGTGGAGCATATCGCGGCGGTGGTGCTCAATAATGACATCAGCGCAGAAAGCAATGCGCTTCTGGACAGCTTTACGAATTCACAGTACTTTGACATCGACTACAGTGCTTCGAGCCCTGATCAGGTGCAGGAGCTCATCGACAGAGGGGATGCAAAGGTCGGCATAATAATACCTCCAGAGTATTCAAGCGACATAAGGAGCGGAAGGACTGCCCAGATTCAGCTGGTGATTGACGGCTCGGACCCGACGACTGCCCAGACCATACTCTCGAGTGCGGGGGCCGTGGTTCAGTCCCTGTCTGTGGAGATCGTGAGCCAGAGCATGGGAGCGCAGATGCCTCAGCCACTCGACCTGAGGAGCCGGGTCTGGTACAATCCGGACATGAGCAGCGTATATTTCAATGTTCCGGGGCTTATCGGAGTCATACTGCAGACGGTGACCCTGATGCTCACGTCGTTTTCGATAGTGAGGGAAAGGGAGCGGGGCACGCTCGAGCAGCTGATAGTGACGCCTATAACCAAGATGGAGCTAATGATCGGCAAGATAATCCCGTATATAATCCTGGGGTTCGTGGACATAGTGCTCGCACTTGGGCTCAGTATATTCTGGTTCAAGGTCCCTGTCTCAGGGAGCATAGCGCTTCTGCTGCTGTTCTCGGTAGTCTTCCTGTTCAGCGCGCTTGGGATGGGGCTGCTCATCTCGACCGTATCCAAGAGCCAGCTTCAGGCCATGCAGTTGTCTATGTTCATGATAATGCCCAATATACTGCTTTCGGGATACATGTTTCCGAGAGAGGCCATGTCGGCTCCTATATATGCAATAAGCAATTTCTTCCCGCTGACATTCTTCCTCGATGTGCTCAGAGGCATAATCCTTAAGGGAAACGGCTTTGGAGATCTTGTATTCGAATTCTTCGTGCTTCTTGCTTTTGGCGCAGGATTTCTTTTGCTCTCGACATTGAAGTTCAAGAAGAATATAGAATAGATATTGCGAAAATATGGTATAATAAACTGAAACAGTATATTAATTATATCAGTGAAAACATGAGGTGATATTTTGAAAAATAATCTAAGAAATAATTTCAAGAATAAAAGGACAGGCGTAAAGAAGATAGCTTCGGTTTCGCTTGCGGCCCTCCTGTGCTCAGGGCTTTATGCTCCGGCCATGAATCAGGCATATGCGGCTGGACCGATTCCTGTGACAAAAGTGCAGCCTTATGCCCCTAAGGAAGAAGAACCGGTTGCAAAGCTTCCCCTTGACTATGAGACTGCTATAAAGAAGGCGGTAGAGTACAGCATAACTACAAAGATGGCAGAGCTTCAGAGAGAGACGGTGCAGGACAAGATAGATGACCTATTCACGAGCTATGACACGCTGTTTCTCATAAAGGATCCGGATATGCTTACGGGAACTCTTGCCAACATGGAGATATACAATACTACGCTGACGACTACAAGAGAGCTGCTGAAAAGACAGAAGACCGTGGATTCTGAGAGCCTTAAGATAACCATAGCAGGCCTGTTCAACAACATCGAGCAGCAGCTGGACACAATAGAGCTGACTAAGAAAAAGATCGCTCAGGGCGATGCCAACATCAGGCTAAAGCAGAAGCAGTATGACCTGGGGATGCTTTCGAAGAATGATCTCGATCTTGCGATTGCAGGGAACAAGGCGCTTAAGAATGACCTTATGCTGCTTGAGATAAAGCTGGACGAGCTTTTTGCAGAGCTTGAGAAAAATACGGGAATATCAAAGATAGAGGAGAAGTATGAGATAGTGCCTTTGGGCATGGTTTATGAAACGCTCGAGATGGAAGCGGAGGATATTCAGAGATACAAGGCGAACATAGAGAATTTTGACATCTCCATACTTGCTAAGAAGAATGAGGTAGAGAACAAGACTACGACATTCCAGAACTATCCTGAGATATACAACTTCCAGTATCTTTCATATCTTGCAGGAAATCAGCCAAATCCTCCGTCAATGGATTACAAGAGCACGAGAGATGATAAGAACGTGGCCGAGCTTGACCTCAGCCAGACGATAAAGAATGCAAAGCTGAATGTGGACAAGAACTATGCGAATCTTCAGCAGCTGCAGCAGAATATAGAGATAATGAAGATAGAGCTCGAAAAGCTGAATTATCAGCTCAAGACCCTCCAGGTTCAGTATGACCTCGGAATGGTCGCAAAGAATATGTATGACAATACCATGATCTCAAAGCTGGAGCTCGAGAACAAGCTCAGCGGCCTGATGGTTCAGCAGAAACAGCTTAAGCTGCTGTTTGAGAGCCCATATTTTGCAGGTATGGGAATGTAGGATTTTTGGTAAAGGAGTTGATTGGGATGGAGCTCAGATTTGAAGGAGATGTCAGGCAACAGAGATACTTCCTTATGCATAAGGACAGCATTATAATGGAGTTTGATTTCAAACAGAAAAGTCATGAAATCAGGAATCATAAGCTGATGCCTTTTTATCTTCAGAAAAGCAGAGATATGCTTGTGGATCTGCGTGAATGGCTCATCAAGAGAACGCTTCCTTTATCCAGAAAAAATGCAGATTTCATGTATATGATCCTTGGAAAGCCTCGAGACAGGTCAGGGGCTCTGGAGATAGCTCTTGAGTATGGGGCGCTTTCGCTTTTTGATCCATACTGGATAAAGGCCGCTGACAGCGGTATATGCTATGAAGATGTAAATCTGTACAAGAAAGAATGGGACAGGATTTTTGGACTGATAGCCATAACTGGCAGCAGAAATATAACATCACTGGAAAAACTGAGTCCGGAGCTTACGCTTATCGGCTCGTGGGCAAAGTGCCTTATAAGAGAGGACGGAGACATTTACCTCCTCAAGGCGAGCATGGATGAGGAACTCAAAGACATAGAGGCAGAAGTTACCGTGTCAAAGCTTTTGGGAGCGCTGAATATTCCTCATGCAGAATATGAGAGCGCGGAGTATGAAGATGTATTTTGCAGCAAAACTAAGATCCTGACAACTGAATACATGCACTGGGTAAGTGCGGATGAATTTATTGATTTTTCAGGATGCAGCAATCTGTTTGAAATGGGAGTAAAGTACGGAAAAGATAATTTTCTCAAGATGATAATCTGTGACTACATTACCGGAAATATTGACAGGCATCATCAGAACTGGGCATTTGAATATGATGACCAGAATGAGGTCATGGGTCTTTCTCCTCTGTTTGATTTCAATTTCGCATTCTGTGGCACTGTTGACAGAAAAAGCCAGTTTGGCGCAGACAACACCGATTTTGAAGTAGCGGTTTATGTTATAGAAACCTTTCATATGGAGGCTTTTCTTGAGGAAGTCAAAAAAGCGGTAAGAGGACTTGATGCTGTAAAGTGGCACCGGGATTATATGATGAGCAGGATAGCAAGGCTTGAGTCCGGGCTTGAAGCAACAACTTGATAAAAATGCAATGCCCCACCCCGTATCAGAGAGGGTGGGGCGTTTTTGAGGATTCATGAGTATTTTATATATTTTCAAGAGTTCGGAGACCCGTGGCTTTAGTCATGGGATGAGAACTC
>SAAM01000298.1 GCA_009929415.1 Clostridia bacterium
AACGCGGCTTCAGCGCTTTCAAGGCAGGACAGTATCGGAAGCATTGAAGCCGGCAAGAAGGCAGATATAATAATACTTGAATTTCCATCCATACACTTCCTGCCATATCATGCAGGCGTAAATATAGTGGAGACCGTAATAAAAAATGGAGTAGTCGTAAAATAATCAATTTCAAGGGAGATGATATCATGGACATGAAAAATATGACTGTAGAGGATTTTGCATCAAAAACAGCATCAAGTGAACCGGCGCCTGGTGGAGGAAGCGTTGCGGCACTGGCTGGTGCGCTTGCCGGAGCCCTGTCTGAAATGGTGGCAAGGCTTACAATCGGAAAAAAGGGATATGAGGACGTACAGGATGAAATGTCTGCTATGGCAGAAAAGGCGCAGAGAATAAGACTGCAGCTTATCGATGACATTCAGAGAGATACCAACTCATTCAACAAATACATGCAGGCCCTTGGTATGCCAAAAGAAACAGAAGAGCAGAAAGAGATAAGAAGAAATGCTATGCAGGAAGGACTCAAGGAAGCCGCAATAGTGCCATTTGAGGTTGCAAACACAGCATTTGGAATAATGGAGCTTGCTGAGCTGGCTGTTGATAAGGGAAACAGCAATGCAGTGTCAGACGGACTTGTAGCTGCCATGATGGCCAGAACAGCTGTGCTTTCAGCGCTTCTGAATACAAAGATAAACCTTGGCTCAATCAAGGATGAAGAGTTCGTAAGAGAATACTCAGGTAAAGTGAAAGATCTTGAACTTAAGGCAATCGAGTACGAAGGAAAGATACTGAGCAAATCAACTCTTTAAAAAATCGGATTAGAATAAACAAAAAACAGAAACTCATCAGCAGTGTATTGCTGCCAGTGAGCTTCTGTTTTTTTAATTGAGGTTGGGGCACCTATCTTTTTCTTCAGTGTTCCATTTTCCTTTACAAGTATCTTGGCCTCGCAGCCATGACATTTGCATACATCGGCATATTTACACACCATACGTTCGTTTCCGCCTATGATAACTAATTTCATGAGATTCTCCTTGTAGTATGTAGCATCAGAAATAAGTTAGCTATAACTAACTTATGGATATTCTAACACTCTTTTGCAGGCTGTGTCAACAGTTTTTAATTCAGAAGCTTATGTAATCAGATTTTTTTCAGGTCCCAGTATGCATCGGTTATGGCCTTCATGAGTATATCCTTTTCATTATCGCTCAGCTCTTCGCATTTCATAAGGCTTATTATTTCATCAGCAGCTTTTTTTGCTCTTATCTGAGGAGTTTTTTTGTAATCAGCTTCATTTTTGAAGAGATCCTCATTTTCAGACATAAGAAAATCAACAGTTACATCAAAAATAGAAGCAATGTCAGCATAAATCTCTGTCTGCTTTGGATAGCACTTTCCAGTTTCACAATTGATTAGGGTCCTTGTTGTTATGTTCAGCTTTTCTGCCAGTTCTGTCTGAGTTATCCTGGCGCTTTTTCTAAGTTGCTTCAGTTTTCTTCCGAAAGACATTATTATGTATCCCCTGACGTTTATATTATAACTTTCGTAAAAATCATACATAATAAAAAGAGGAATGTCAATACAAAAAACACTATATTTCGAAAATTCTGTATCATAACAATATATATGAAAAAATAAAAATTATACAAATTGATGACAATTGTACCAATATAATGACTTTTAAACGGTTTTATGTTACAACACCGAATATATGAGCATCTTATTTTTTTCAAGAAAGGAAATTTTTTATGAAGATATTTTTAAAGCGGAATCTGTCGGTCGTTCTGGCTTTGATGATGGTTTTCACTTCTGCGATGCCTGCTTTTGCGGCACCTGCAAGAGGCAAAGCTAAAATGACATTTCAGGTCACTGGGCGGAAGGCGATCTTTTGACCATGAAAGACAATGGAGTGATGGGAGGCTATCCGGATGGATCAATGAAGCCTGACCGTTACGTAACTATTGCAGAAACAGTAAAAATCATAAATAAGGCTTTTCAGATAGAAGGTGCTGGAGATGTGTATGCCATCCCTTATACAGATGTAAAGCCTCATGAATGGTATTCAAACGATATAGCGCTCGCTGTAGAAAATGGATATCTTCAGCCTGTAGCAACGGGAATGCAGTTAAGGCCTAATTCTCCTGCAACAAGAGAACAGATAGGAGCCATGTTTTCACAGATAATGGGGCTTCCTCTTGATTCGGTGGACTCTGTATCAGGGTACAAGGATTACTCCAAGATAACAGGCGGGTATCAGTACTATTTTGCTGCTGCCGTGAGTGAAGGCCTGTTCGTCGGATATCCGGACAACACCGTGAGGCCAAAGGCGACAGTTACAAGAGCCATAATGGCAGCTGTATCAAACAGGGCGATGTCAAGCTCATCTAATTCTGAACTTCATCCTATCTTTGTAGGTCCTGGGGACCTTCTGGTTGAAAAAGCGGGAGAAGTAATAAGCAACAGAATAGTTGACAACCTCTGGATAGCTCCGAGCGTAGGCGAAGGTGAAGTAACGCTTGAAAATGTAACAGTAAGAGGAAAACTCGTAATAAAGGGCGGAGGACCTAAATCCGTTATAATAAGGGGAGACTCAGATGTAGCCCTTGTATA
>SAAM01000299.1 GCA_009929415.1 Clostridia bacterium
ATAGGTGTTGATATTCATTCCCACCACCTTGTTGAAGTTTCGGGAAACATAGGAGCTGCTGTAGTTGCAGTATCGCGCGATATCCTCGATGCTGATCTTTTCTGTCACATGCATCTTGATATAAGTCAGGGCATGCTCAACAAGCACTTCCTCCTGTTTCTGCTTTGGCTGGTTCAGTAATTTGGCCGTATTCTCCGTTGCACAATACCCGTTGCCCAAGGAACCCAGATAGGAGGCAATGAACTCAAGCGAACGAAGGACTACGGATATGTGCTGTTCATCGGGAAGTGCAGGTTCTTTCAAGTACAACTGTTCGAGCAAAGACTCATCCAGCTCCGGATGCCGCTCAGCAAGTGCATGGTGATTCTTGTTCTTGGGAGGGGAGGCTGAAGCATAGCCACCAAACGTAATTGCTCCGAGAATATTCTCTCCGTCCATGATGGGAATGACATACTCAAAACTTCCAGCATGACAGAATCCTGGAAATGTACTTCTGGTCTCTGTGCACTTGCGCAGGATTTTAGGAATCATTTCCAAGCACTCCCGGTAGCATTTCTTGTTGCTTTTCACATAATTGCAATAGGCGGATGTATGGTTTTCAAAGGGGCTGAGCGCTTGGAAGATTGCCTTGTCTTGTCGCATGAAACCTGTAAAATCTTTAATGCAAATTGTAGCATCATAGGTATTTGATAACTCAAATAGATACCTTTGCAATGTTTGGATGGTTTGCACGGGATTCTGGCCCTCACTGCTTTCTACCCTACCACGACATCAGTCCGCTGTCAAACAACAAGTGTGAGTCATTCTAGGGAAATTTATCTTCAGGCTTGTATAATTTTGTTGAGTATATTTCGAGTGATGGAGAGCAGGATATTTAAAATAGTCTGCAAAATATTCCATTGTGCCCGTCCTGGCGGCGTGGTAGCGTTCTGGTATGACCCATCCAGGAAAGCTTGTAACAATCCATGCAGATATA
The DNA here is from genome assembly GCA_009929415.1 of Clostridia bacterium. GTDB lineage: Bacteria > Bacillota > Clostridia > Peptostreptococcales > Filifactoraceae > Proteocatella. The sequence goes on from SAAM01000299.1 coordinate 977, forward strand.
ACGATAGCCGGCGGAGGTTTGGCCGGGGTGTGTGCAGCCATCGCAGCCGCCCGCCAAGGCCGAACCGTTTCCCTCATCCAGAACCGTTCCGTATTGGGAGGAAACAGCTCCAGCGAAATCCGAGTATGGACTCGTGGGTCCACCGGTGGAGGAAATCTCTTCAGTGAAGAGATGGGAATCCTGGGTGAGTTGAAACTGGCCAATCAGTACAAGAATCCTGAAGGGAATCCCATCCTCTGGGATGAGATCCTCTTGGATGCAGTCTATCAGGAACACACTATTTCACTTTTCCTCAATACGCTGGTTGTGGATGTTGCTCACCAAGACGGGCACATTCACGCATTGACTGCCCTGGAAATCAATTCAGAGAGGCGCTTTCAGTTTCTTTCTCCAATATATGTGGATGCAACCGGCGACGGCTTTATTGCTGCTTCGGCAGGCCTCCCTTATGTAATAGGAAAGGAATGTAATGGGACCTATGGCGAAGAGCATGCACCTGCACAATTCGACCCTACCACCGAAGGATGCATCATCCTGATGACCTTCATCAAGCGGGACCGGCCTGTTGCTTTTGCTCCGCCCTCCTATGCCTACCCGATTGAGTACATAGAGAAGTTGCTGAACAACGGTGGACGGATTGTCAGTGAGAAGTCCAATGGCTGCGACTTCTGGTGGGTGGAGTTCGGTGGTCAAAAGGATACGATCAACGAGATTGCTTCCATCACCCTTGAACTCAAGCGCTTGACGCTGGGCATTTACAACTATATTAAGAATTCGGGCAAGTTTGATGCCGATACCTTGGAACTCAACTGGACGGGAAGCCTGCCGGGTAAACGGGAATCGAGGCGCTTTGTGACCGAGTATGTTCTGACTGAGAATGATATTTTGCAGAATAGAGTTTTTGATGACGTAGCCTTCTACGGTGGTTGGTATCTTGATTTCCACCCTTCGGAAGGTATTTACAGTAAAGCGGACTTCTGCACCCAGATACCGGTCGACCTTTACGGCATTCCATTGCGCAGCCTGTTCTCGTTACAATGTGACAACCTCATGCTGTGCGGGAGGATTCTCGGCGCGAGCCATGCAGCGTTCGCCAGCACTCGAATCATGGATACATGTGCTCTATCAGGACAAGCTGCAGGCACTGCTGCAAGTGTGTTGGTTTCAGACCGGGGCAAGACACAAGATTTACTTGACAAGTCCGTCTATGCAAGAATTCAAGCCTTGCTTGTCGAGGATGACATGTTGCTGTCCGGATATCATCTGGAGTCCATATCTGGGAATATTCATGTGGAAGCCAGCAGTGTCATCGATAGTCTGCCTGGAAAAGAGTGTGGGTCACTGTCCTGCAATCGAGATTGCTTTCTCGCCATTCCTACCGATCTGGCAGCGGTTGCTTCACTATTCGTGGATGCCAAAAAGGACGTCTCATTGCATGTTTCATATCGCTACACAGCACTGCCAAGCAGGAACAGCAAGCAAGGAGTGTGGTTTCATGACATGCTCGAGTTAAAAAAAGGCAGAACCTCCGTTGACCTAGCTCGATTCAGCAGAAAGGAAGATGCCTATCTCCTGCTTGTTTTGCATGCATCGCATGGAGTCTCCATTCCACTCGTGAACAAAGACTTG
>SAAM01000300.1 GCA_009929415.1 Clostridia bacterium
GCTTGGGAAAGTATTCTTCCAACCATTCTTCTTTGTCTATCTGATTCAAGAGGAAACGGATAGCCTGTTCTCGTTCAATCTCGATAGCGGCTTCTCCGTCCTCGCTGTTGTTGAACCAACTTTTGGTCCACCATCTCAATCCTGCCTGGTCGGGATAGACACTTACGATTCTGGGTATATCAAAACTCTGGATGTCGATGTCTAATCCAGCCAAGGGGTCAATCAGTATTCCGTCGGATAAGGCTTGCTCTTCAGCTTTTTTTTTTCGAGCGAAGTCATTGTGGACAGAAATATCTGATGACGAAGTGCCATGTAGTTCAGAAAATCGCCGATAAGCAGATTCTGAACCTTACTCACCAGAGGCATGGATCTTCTTCCAATACCCAATGGATTGACCATCGAGGGTATGGATTCATAGAAATAGTCTTTCATGGCTGCTGCTGAGAACAAATGGCGCAAGGATTGTTCGGTGCGTTGCGGACAACTGTATAGACCTTCATGCAGGTCGTTCATATAGTTGGCAAAGAAGCGCATCATCAATTTCTCAATCTCATCCTTGTCCTTGTCATAATCGGTATGTACGTCCATATCGATGGCGACAAACTCAGGTTGCGCCTTTCCTTTCTCAGACCATGTCTTGGCATTTCCATAGAGCATGGTAATAAACTCTACCGGGTCAATCTCTTCGCCATCGTATTTCACTTCCATGTGAAGCAGATCCGAACTGACACCTACGGCCAGTCCTGCCTTAACCTGTTGCCCAAACTGCATGAACACATTGCTCATGTGAGAATAGGTCACTTCATATTTGCTGTATTTGATGACGACATAGAGCCCATACTGCTTTCTGTCGATACCAATACCTGAAACCACTCCGTCTGCTACGGCAGCCAAAAAGTAGTTATTGGTCTTAAAATCAATTCCATGATGGAAAAATGATTCTCCGGTCTTCGGATGTTTCTGCTTCCCATATCGCAAGGTCAGCTGTACATCTCTGTCTTTTTCTTCAAAAGGCATACAGTATCCACTGGTGGATAGCAGGTTCATGTCTTGTGTATAGTTCATATTCTACTCTTTTTAGTAATTATCTGCCTCGACGAACTGTCGGACTGGATGCTTCTTCGGTTTGTGCAACGGGATTTTGTTCCGGCTGTTGAGCGGTGGAACGTCCTTCTGTATTTTCGTTCTGCTGTGTCTGACCACCCATGATCTTATTCATATTGAAGTTGTTTCCGATGACCATCATACCTAAGATGGCACCGGCTATCTTACCCAGCCAACCAAACCTGCCGAAGCATAAGAAGGCTGCACCAATCAATCCGGCTAAGCCCAGTCCTGAGACTTTACCATTGCCGATATTCTTGAAGAAATCGCCAATCATACCTAGTCCGTTCCCACTGAACAGCCCTTGAAAGAAATTACCAAGGCCACCTGTTGAATTATTGGCTCCTGATAACATATTACCTGCGCTCTCAATGACTTGACCTGCTGATGTGACTGTCTTCTCGACACCATCAACGGTTGCTCCAACGACATTGCCTACCTTTTCGGCAGTTTCTTCACCAACCAAAACTTCTGTGGCGGTTTTCACTACAGGCTTGTCATTGGCAATACTTTCCCAAGCAAGGTATCCCATACCGCCACCTACAACAGCCGTTTTAGTAGCTGCACCAGCACCTTGCAAGGTTCTTCCGGGGTGGACAATCGGATAGGTAACAAATCGTCCTACTTTTCTGACGGCTTGGTTCCTGGCTGCTGATGCTATTGAACTCCATATTCCCATATTTTTATCTGTTTTTGTGTTACATTAAAATCCACGATGCCCATTACGTTTCCAACGTTCCATCGCTTCTCTCACTATTTTCTTTTTATCGGCAGGGTCTCTTGGGCCATCATGTATCTCATCCCATATATCCGTCATAGAGGTATATTTTACGGCTCTAGTCAGTCGTTTGAGCTTCTTATTCATGGTCTTGAGTTTCGGTCGAATGGCAAATACGATCTCCATCCGTTCCTTCTCTGTCATCTTATTATTACTCAAACATACCTGCCGAATATCATTGACAATCTCTACACTGTTCAGAATCAATTCCCGATAGATGGCATTCCGTCTCGAAGAAAGGGCAACCGCCAGTGCGTTGCTCGGTGCATTGCTCAACTGGTCGGAAAACTCGCCAAGGTTCACTGCCATGCGGTCAATCTCATGATAGAAACCATAGATTTCTGCGGCATAGGTGACTATGGAACGGAAGCAATTGAGGTAATTATTGAACTTCTTTTGAATGTCCGTTGTACCTTCAACTTCCTCTTTGAGCCACAAATGACCGGTTGTCTCCAACAGCATTGCTCTCTTTTGGGATTTCAGTTCATCCTCTGCCTTTTGAGTATAGACAGAAATCATCCCGGTCAGAGTGGGGTCAACCTGAGCATGAGATTTTATTCCCAGTGTACATATGAATAGGAACATCATTAGTTTCTTCATGCTCATTCTTAGTATTGTGAAACAACTCTTGCAGACCTGCGCCAACGTTCGATAGCCATTGCTGCCACTTCACTATTGTCTCGGTCAATCATGCCTGCCGTTGCATTATTCCAGACATC
>SAAM01000301.1 GCA_009929415.1 Clostridia bacterium
GCTCATTTTGAATTCAGCAGCGATCTTCCTGAAGGTGCTGTCTCTCAGGGCGCAACAATCTCGGTACAGAGCGCTCACAAGACTCTTCCAGCACTCACCCAGGTCAGCATGCTTCATCTTGGCAATAATTTCCCGGATTCCAGAATGGAGATACTCAAAAAAAACATCAATTTCTATCAGACATCGAGTCCTTCCTATATATTCATGGCATCCTGCGAAGCTGCGGTCTCAATAATGTCCAGATACGGCCCCGAACGACTTTCTGAGCTGAAATCGTGGATCGAGGAGGCAAAACAGGCTCTCTCGGCAAATCCTTATGTCAGGATATATTCTGAAGATGCTGCGGGCATGCCTCAGGATTTCTGCAAGATTGCCTTGAAAACACCGATAAAAGGAGAGGTACTCTCTGCAATACTTAGGAAGAATTATCATATTCAGTGCGAGATGGCCGCAGGATTCAATATTCTTTTCATGGCAGGACTTACTCATACGAAAGCTGACATAATGGCTCTGGCTGAGGCTGTTGAAGATTCTCTAAAAAATAACAATCACCTGTTTGACGCTGATTTTGAATCAGATTTCAGATCTCTATACCCTGAAACTGAAAGTTTAAAAAACGTCATTTTAAATAAAATTGAAACTGATTGCGATTTATTAATAATAACTAAAAATATTTCAAGTCTCGATGATGACATCTCTGCTGAGGAAATAATCCCCTATCCCCCCGGAATACCGCTTTTAATGAAGTATGAAAAAATTAACAAAGATATGGTGAAAGCGCTCAAGTATCATGAATATTCAGAAATCAAATGCTACATCATTGTTTAAAACGTTTTCATAGTTTGTTTTTATCCTTGAAATTTTATTTGATAGCTGTTATAATCAATTTATGAATTTACAGGCATCTTTTAAATTCACTTGTTCACGTTAACCTTAACAGATTCGCTCTGGTTTTAATTTTTTGATAATTCTGTTTCGGTTACTGCCTGTATATCAGGCTCTAAATTTTTATTATAATTTCATATTTTGAGGAGGTTTATATGTCAAAAGAACCAAAAGTCAGGCAAAAAAGAGAAGCCAAACTCTGGGAAGCATTTCTGCCTATACTAGCACTTATCATTTTTCTTTACATTGGTCTTGTAATCTTTGGAGCTGATGCTCACATTCCGCTTGTAATGGCTTCAGCTGTAGCTGTTTTTGTAGCTGTTTTCCAGCTTGGGTATACCTGGGGAGAAATCGAGGACGGAATACTTAAGACAATAAACATGGGTATGCAGGCAGTAATAATACTTATGATCGTTGGTATGCTTGTTGGAACATGGATTCAGGGTGGAGTAGTACCTGCAATGATATTCTATGGACTTCAGATACTTTCACCAAGTATATTCCTTATTGCAACAGTGCTTATATGTTCAGTTGTTGCTCTTGCAACAGGATCATCATGGACTACAGCAAGTACTGTAGGTATAGCGCTTATAGGTATCGGACAGGGTATCGGAATCCCGGCACCGGTTGCTGCTGGAGCAATAATATCAGGAGCATACTTCGGAGACAAGATGTCACCGCTTTCTGATACTACAAACCTTGCACCGGCAATGGCAGGATCTACGCTTTTCGATCACGTTAAGCACATGATTTACACAACTGGCCCATCATACATAATATCACTTGTAATCTTCGGTGTTATGGGCGCAAAATATGCTGGACAGGAACTTGACTATGCTGCAATAAACGAACTTCTTGCCATAATTCAGGCAAACTTTAACATCAGCATCCTTATGCTTATCCCTCCAGTAGCCGTAATACTGATGGTAGTATTCAAAGTTCCTGCAATACCAGGACTTATAGGTGGAGTTATACTTGGATCATTCTTCGGAATGGCATTCCAGGGAGTAAGCTTTGGAGATATACTAAGTGCTGCTAACAACGGATTCGAGTTTACTGTTTCAGACGGAGCAGGTGCAGCCGAGATAATGATAGCTGATCTTCTTACTCGTGGTGGTATGCAGTCTATGATGTGGACAGTATCACTTATAATCTGTGCCCTTACATTCGGTGGAGTACTTGAATCTACAGGAATGCTTGGAATAGTTGCTTCAACTCTTCTTAAGTTTGCAAAAGGAACTGGATCACTTGTTACTATAACAATATTCACTTCAATATTCATAAACATAATTGCAGCTGACCAGTATCTTTCAATAGTTGTTCCAGGACGTATGTACAAGGACGCTTATGCAGAAAGAGGACTTGCTCCTCGTAACCTTTCCCGTACGCTTGAGGACGGTGGTACTATAACTTCACCACTTATCCCTTGGAATACATGTGGAGCCTTTATGTCGGGAGCTCTTGGAGTTCCTACAGTCGAGTATATTCCATACTGCGTACTGAATATAGTTAACCCTCTTGTTTCTATAACGCTTGCATTCCTTGGACTGTTCCAGCCAAAGATGTCTGATGAGGAAAGAGCAGCATATGAAGCAACAAAGGTTCACGCATAACATTTAATATTATAGTTAAAAGAGACAGTTTATTGAAAACTGTCTCTTTTTTATATTTGTGAATAATATAAAAATATGTTATAATTATATCAGTAAT
>SAAM01000031.1 GCA_009929415.1 Clostridia bacterium
GTAAAAGATCTTCTGCTTCTTGATGTTACACCACTTTCGCTTGGAATCGAGACACTTGGTGGAGTATCTACACCGATAATCAACAGAAATACTACAATACCAACCAAGAAATCTCAGGTATTCTCTACGGCAGCTGACAACCAGACAGCGGTTGACATCCATGTACTTCAGGGAGAAAGATCAATGGCAGCTGACAACGTGACTCTTGGAAGATTCCAGCTCACAAACATTCCAGCGGCGCCAAGAGGAATTCCACAGATCGAAGTTACATTTGATATAGATGCCAACGGTATAGTTCACGTTATGGCAAAAGACCTTGGAACAGGCAAGGAGCAGTCAATAACTATCACTTCATCTACAAACCTTTCTGAAGAGGAAATAAACAAGAAGGTCAAGGAAGCTGAGCTTCATGCTGAAGAAGACAGAAAGAAGAAAGACAGAATGGAAGCTCTTAACCAGGCAGAATCAACAATCTATCAGACAGAGAAGACTCTCGAAGAGGTTGGAGACAAAGCTTCACAGGAAGAAAAGGATGCTGTGAATTCAGCAGTAAGCGATCTTAAAGCTGTAATCGCTAACGAAAACGCGTCTGGTGATGAAATAAGAAAAGCAATTGATGAAGTAATGAATAAATTCCATGCTATTTCACAGAAGATGTATGAGCAAGCTCAGGCAGCTCAGGGCGCAGAAGGCGCAGAGTCTGGGGCAGAAGAGCCTAAGCAGGATAATGTGGTTGATGCGGAGATTGTGGAAGAATAATAAGAATATGACGGCAGGCTTGCGGATATCTCCGCAGGCTTTTGCCTTGAAGAGGTGATACGGTGGCAAAAAAAGATTATTACGAAGTTCTCGGTGTTTCAAAAGATGCAGATGAGAAAGAGATAAAGAAAGCTTTCAGGAAAAAAGCTATGGAATTCCATCCGGACCGAAATCCTGATAACAAAGAGGCAGAAGCTAAATTCAAGGAAGTAAATGAAGCATATGAGCACATTTCCGATCCTCAGAAGAGAGCGGCTTATGACAGGTTTGGGCATGCAGCATTTGAACAGGGAGGACCTGGAGCAGGAGCAGGCGGCTTTGGGGGAGGATTTGGAGGCTTCGGAGGTTTCGAGGATATCTTTGAAGGTATATTTGGAGGTGGATTCGGCGCCACGGGGAGCAGACAGAGAAGGAATGGACCTCAAAAGGGAGAAGATATACGCTACAGGATGAATATCACTTTTGAAGAGGCAGCATTTGGTGTAGAAAAGGAAATAAACATAACAAGAGAAGAAGAATGCTCTGAGTGTCATGGGTCAGGTGCAAAGCAGGGTACATCTGCAAAGACATGTCCTGTATGCCACGGAAGCGGACAGGTTCAGAAGCAGGTGAGAACTCCGTTTGGTACTATGATGAGCTCTACTGTGTGCGGAAACTGTAATGGAACCGGCGAAGTCATCGATGAAAAATGTACAAAGTGCAGAGGCAGAAAAACCGAAACCGTAAAGGTCAAGAAAGCTGTCAAGATACCGGCCGGCATAGACGACGGATCTACTCTTAGAATAGCAGGCGAAGGCCAGCCGGGAAGCAAGGGTGGCCCTCGAGGAGATGTATATCTTACCATAAACGTTCTTCCTCACAAGCTTTTTGAAAGAGATGGAAACAACGTATGGCTGGAGATACCTGTTTCATTTACGCAGGCAGCTCTGGGAGCTGAGATCGAAGTACCTACGCTTGACGGAAAGGTGAAGTACAAGGTTTCTGAAGGAACTCAGACCGGAACCATATTCAGGATAAAGAATAAGGGTATCCCTTATATAAGCAATCCTGACAAACGTGGAGATCAGATGGTAAGAGTTACAGTTGAGACTCCTAAAAACCTTACTCAGAGACAGAGGCAGATACTTGAAGAATTTGCGGAAGCTATCGGCGAGACAAAAAAAACGGAAACAGCAGACAGCAAATCTGAAAAAAAGCCTGAAGTAAAGACAGATAGCAAGAAAGAGGAAAATTCGGGAAAAAAGGAAAAATCTTTCTTTAAGAAGATGAAGGACTCTCTGAAAGACTGAAGGACACTTGTTGCTGATTTTTAGCAGTTGATAATGAGGATGAGAATATATTTTTATTCGCATCCTCTTTTTTTTTATTGCTTCACTTCTCTTGATGAGTGGCTGTCATTGTGTTATCATTTAAAATAAAAAGGAGGGCTAGATATGAAGATTTTGATATTAGGAAGCAGCGCAGGTGCAATATCATGTGCGGATACTTTGAGAAAGAATGATTCAGATATTCAGATTACTGTGGCAGGAAAGGAAGAGATACTGCCATATTACAGGCCTCAGCTTTCACATATGCTGGGTGAAGGCAAAATCGACAGCCGTTTTTATCTAAAGCCGGAAAATTATTATAAGGACAATAACATTGAGCTCCTTCAGGGGAAAGAGGCTGTCAGGATAGACAGGGATGCAAAAAAGGTTGAATTCAGCTCAGGTGAAAGCATAGATTATGACAAACTCGTAATTGCGGTAGGCAGCAGGAATTTCGTGCCTCCGGTTGAAGGCTCGGATCTGACTGGAGTATACAATCTCAAGTTTTATGAGGACATGGAAAAAATAAACGGCTATATGGCAGACAAAAGCACGGTTACCATAATCGGAGGAGGGCTTCTTGGAATAGAGGCTGCGTGGACTCTTAAAAAAACCGGCAAAAATGTAAATGTGCTTGAATTCGGAGACAGGCTCATGGCCAGACAGCTCAGCGAAAAAGCGAGTCAGATAGTACAGGATGAACTGAGCGGTGAAGGAATAAATGTGTTTACGCAAAAAAGTACAAAGTGTATAATAGGTAATGAAAAAGTAGAGAAGATAATACTTGAGTCCGGAGAAGAAATTCCTACGGACATGCTGATGTTTTCTGTAGGAGTGAGGCCTGAGACGGGGCTTGCGACAGGCGCAGGCATTGAAACCGACAGAGGAATAGTTGTTAATGAAAACATGAGGACCTCTGATGAAGACATATATGCCGTAGGTGACTGTGCACAGGTAAACGGAATCTGTCTTGGAATATGGCCTCTGGCTATGCAGACTGGAAAAATTGCGGCGCTTGACATACTCGGAAAAGAAGCCAGATTCAGCATGAATCCGCCTGCTGTAATCCTCAAAGCCCTGAATACGGGAGTTTATTCTGCAGGCGACATATATGACAGAGATGATCATATAGAAGAGCAGGATGGCAGCAACTACAGATTCTTTACCTTCAAAGATAACATACTGACAGGAGCGAATCTGATTGGAGATACAAAGCTCTCATCAAAGATTTTTTCAATGCTTACAAACAAGACAACCAGAGAGCAGTTTCTGGAAATTATCAAATAAGGAAGGCAATTAATGTTAATAATAGCAAACAACTGGAAAGACTATAAGATACTTGATGCGGGAGAGGGCGAAAAGCTCGAAGTCTGGAAGGACGTAGTCCTTCGAAGACCGGATCCTCAGATAATCTGGAAAACAGACAAGAACCAGAAAATATGGAAGGAGGTCCATGCTCACTATCACAGAAGCACTCAGGGCGGAGGACAGTGGGAGAGCAAAAAGAAATATCCTGAAAAATGGATAGTTAAATACAAGGACCTCTCGTTCTATATAAAACCCACAGGCTTCAAGCATACCGGACTGTTTCCTGAGCAGGCTGCAAACTGGGACTGGATGACTGAAAAAATAAGCAGTGCCGGCCGTCCGGTTAAGGTGCTTAACCTCTTTGCCTACACAGGCGGAGCTACATGTGCAGCTTCAAAGGCAGGCGCAGCTGAGGTGTGCCATGTGGACGCATCAAAGGGAATGGTAGCCTGGGCAAAGGAGAATGCCGAAATAAGCGGGCTCAAGGAAAACAGGATAAGATTTCTTGTTGATGATGTTTTCAAGTTTGTTGAAAAGGAAATCCGAAGAGGAAACAGATACGATGCGGTAATAATGGATCCCCCTTCTTATGGCAGAGGGCCAAAGGGAGAAATATGGAAGCTCGAAGACGAGCTGCCAAAGCTGCTTGAGCTTACTTCAAAGGTCCTTGTGGATGATCCGCTCTTCGTACTGGTAAATTCATATACAACTGGTTTTTCTCATATATCGCTCAGCAACATGATGAAAATCGTATTTAAAAAATTTGATGCTTCATTTTCTTCCGGCGAGATAGGACTGCCGATAGGAGAAGGAGATTTGATTCTGCCGTGCGGAATATATGCAAGAATGGAGAATAAGTAGATGTTAAATGTAATATATGAGGATAATCATATAATAGTAGTGGAAAAACCCTTCAACATGCCTACACAGGAGGACGAGTCAAAGGACAGAGACCTTCTTACGGAAGTAAAGGATTACGTAAAGGTAAAATATGACAAGCCGGGAGACGTATATATAGGCCTTGTACACAGACTGGACAGAGTAGCTGGAGGACTGATGGTATTTGCAAGGACTTCGAAGGCAGCATCCAGGCTTTCTGAACAGATAAGAAACAGAGAGTTTCACAAGGAGTATGTCACCGTTGTCGAAGGCCAGATAAAATCTGAAAAATCTCAGCTTGTTGACTATCTTAAGAAAGATAAGGATACAAACACAGTACAGGTGGTAAATAAAAACGTAAAAGACGCAAAAGAAGCCATACTGAAATATGAGATGATAGAATCCAAGGACAATCTGACACTGATTTCAGTAGATCTTCTTACCGGAAGGCCTCATCAGATAAGAGTACAGTTTTCAAGCAGAAAAAACCCTATTTGGGGAGACGGAAAATACGGATCATCCTACAAGAGCAGAAAGGGCATAGCACTCTGGTCGAGAAAGATAGAATTCATGCATCCGACAAAGAAGACGAAAATGACTTTTATGCTGGAGCCGCCTCTTGTAGAGCCGTGGGATAAATTCAAGGTCAACAGGAAGATGGATTAATTTAACATTGTTTTTTGTGATATTTAAGGTGATTAGAACATTTTTATTAGTTTAATCACCTTTTTTACATAAAGGGGGAGTATTCGTGCTGGAAAAAACAGATCTCAGGCTTTCTGTTACAAAGGAAGAATACGAAGGAAGGATTGAGGGCCTTAGAGACGGTCTGTTCCTTCTTCAGCAGCAGATAAAGAAACTGGGCATACCAGTAATCATAGTATTTGAAGGCTGGGGAGCTTCTGGAAAGGGAAGTACCATTTCTTCGGTGATAAGATCGCTGGATCCGAGGGGATTTGATGTTTACTCTGTATCTCCATGCAATGAGCTTGAAAAAAGGCTACCTCCTCTTTACAGATTCTGGGATAAGATACCTGAATACGGAAACATAGCCATATTTGACAGGAGCTGGTACTTTGACATATCTACAGACCTTATAGATTCGGCAGGTGAATTCAGAGAAAAGCTGGAATCCTATGATGAGATAAACACTTTTGAAAAGCAGCTTTCCGATGACGGTACGCTGATAATAAAGTTTTTTCTTCATATCGATCAGAAGGAGCAGAAGCAGCGTTTCAAAAAGCTCATGGAGGACAAGTCAACTTCATGGAGGGTGACTGAAAAGGACCGAAAGCACAACAAGGAATATGTCAGGCATTTTGAAGCTTTTGATATAATGATAGACCGTACCAGCACTCCCGTTTCTCCGTGGCATGTTATCCCGGCAACGGACAGGCGTTATCTGAGGATAAAGACACTTGAAATCATAACAGAGAAAATAGAGTCTCACATAAAGATGAAATCTCAAATCGATGAAAATTCGATTGCAGGTGATGTGATAAGCATTCATCCCAGGTTCAGGATCGTTGACAGACAGGACCTTAAGGGCATGGATCTGACTAAAGACGTCTCTGAAGAAGAATATCAAAAAAAGCTTGATAATTACAAAGACAGGATAGAGACTCTTCAAAATATGCTTTATCAGAAGAAAATACCTGTAATCATGGTTTATGAGGGCTGGGATGCTGCCGGAAAAGGCGGAAGCATAAAAAGGATTGCATCAGCGCTTGATCCGCGCGGTTACAGCGTAGCAACCATCGCAGCTCCGAATGAGTGTGAAGGCAGCCATCATTATCTCTGGAGATTCTGGAAGAGGATTCCAAAGACCGGCCATATTTCTATTTATGACAGGAGCTGGTATGGAAGAGTTATGGTGGAGAGAGTTGAAGGATTCTGCAGCAGGCCTGAGTGGATGAGAGCCTACCAGGAAATAAATGAGTTTGAAGCTTCTCTTGACAAGTGGGGTGCTGTGATAATAAAGTTCTGGCTTCAGATCGACCGTGATGAACAGCTCAGGCGCTTCAATGAAAGGGAGGACACATTCTCTAAAAAGTACAAGATTACTGATGAAGACTGGAGAAACCGCGATAAATGGGATGAGTACGAACTGGCTGTAAGCGATATGATAAGATATACTTCAACTGATTTTGCGCCATGGAACCTTATAGAGGCAAACAGCAAAAGGCATGCGCGCATAAAGACGATGGAAATATTTATAGATAAGACTGAAGAAAGATTAAAAAAAGAGGATTAGTAAATGCCATACAAAGATGACATAAACAAGCTTCTGCCAAAACCTGGCATGAGGATAATAAAGACTGCCATAGCTGTGTTTCTGTGCTTCTGCATTGATGCGCTCAGAGGAGTTAATCAGCCAATATACTCAGTCATATCTGCCATCATATGTATGCAGAAGGACATTGACAACAGCTGGATTGTATCTAAAAACCGTATAATAGGTACCTTTGCGGGAGGTATATTCGGAGTAATTACGCTCTATGCAGTCAATATCATACCGTATATGGATATAGACATCCTGAGATTTGCGCTGATATCAGCAATGATAGTGCCAATGCTTCTTATTCTCAAGCTAATGAATCGTGCCGGAGCAGCTTCGGTTACTGGAGTGGTCTATTCAAGTATAGTGATTCTTCATGTAGGGAGCGACCAGGTCATGTATTATGCACTGACCAGGATGATGGACACCATAGTTGGTATAATGGTCTCACTTTTTGTAAATGTAATGTTCACGAGAAAAGTCATAGATGCCTTCGTGAATGAAAATAATGAAGAATAAAAATGAATACAGGCATAAAAAAAGAGATGAAGCTTCTTCATCTCTTTTGAATTCTAAAGCAGGCTAAGGATCACAGGAATAGATATGAGTGACATAAGGGTGCTCATAGATATCATCTCTGAGGCAAGCAGACTGTCGTTTTCATACTTTGTTGCAAACATTGTAGCGTAGCCTGCGGTAGGCATTGAAATCACGATCATAGGAATATAGTATGACATATCCGCAGCTGACAGAGCCTTGAGAGCAAACATTGTGATCAGCGGTATGAGAACAAGCCTTACAGATGAAGAAATATATATATACCTGTTCTTTATTATTCTTGAAAGGTCGCTGTTTGCAAGGGAGATTCCCACTATTATCATAGCCACCGGAGACATCGCAGCTGCGAGAAGGTTAACCGTAGATATAAGGGGCTCCGGGATATAGAGCGGAGTAGTGAAAAGCACCATTCCTGCAAGTATCGCCATTATGGCAGGCGTACTGAGCAGCGAGAGCACTGGATTTCCGGAAGTCTTTACAGGGCTGTTCCTTGACACGGTTCTTATTCCAAAAGTCCATGCAAAGAACTCAAAGCCCACGTTGCACATGACAGCGTATATTATGGCTTCGGGGCCGATCAGAGCATTCACTATAGGGTATCCCATAAATCCGACATTTGGAAGTATCATGGAAAGCACATGTATGTCTCTTCTGTTCTCAGGCTCTGCATATTTTTTTGAGACAAGCGTCGCAATTAAATATGAGACAATATAAATTGCAAACATAAAAACAGACATCTTGAGTCCTCTTGCAAGAATATCAGAAGAATATTCAATATCAAAAGATTTGATGAGGGTACATGGAAGAAGCACGTAAAGAAGCAGTGATGTGAGCTCTTTCTGGCCTTCGGATGAGAGGATCTTCTTTTTTGACAGCAGGAATCCTACTATTATGAGAAGAAAAATAACAGACACTTTTGAAAATATAAGGTAAAAATTCATTTCTAACTCCTTGTCCTGATGATATAATTATTAAATAATGTATATAAATTATATCACAGTATCTTGAGAAAAATAAGAGAAAATGAAATTATAGACGGAGGAATAAGGATATATGAAAAAAATAATGATTGCAGCGGTGAGCAGTTCGACGGGAAAAACTACAGTAAGCTGTGGACTTATGAGAGCGTTCAGAAACAGGAACATGAAGGTTCAGCCATTCAAGGTAGGGCCTGACTATATCGATACAGAATATCACACGAAATCGAGCGGATTTAAATCCAGAAATCTTGACGAATTCATGCTTCCTGTTGAGGAAATCAGATATATATTTGGGACAAACTCTCAGGAAAAGGATATATCTGTGATAGAAGGAGTAATGGGGCTATACGACGGATACGGATCTTCGCTTGATTATTGCAGCAGCGCAAACATCTCAAAGATACTTTCCTGTCCAGTCATACTCGTCATTGATGCAAGCGCCATGGCAGCTTCGGCGGCAGCTCTCGTATATGGCTTCAAAAACATAGACAGAGACGTCAACCTTGCCGGAGTGATAGTGAATAATGTTAATACAGAGAGTCACTATACGCTTCTTAAGGATGCGATAATGAAGTACACAGGTGTGCCTGTGGTAGGAAGGATTCCGAGGGATGAGAGATTCAGCCTTTCTTCGAGGCACCTTGGACTCACTCCAAGCTTTGAGGTAGATGAGCTCGAAGAAAAGCTCGATTATGTGTCAGCAAAGCTTGAAGAATATCTTGATATAGACATGATTCTGAAGATAGCGGAAAATGAGGAAAATACGTTTGACAGGAAAAGGCGGGAAGATGTAAGAGATATTACGGATGTAAGGCTGGCTATTGCTTATGACAAGGCGTTCAACTTCTATTATCAGGACAACCTTGACCTGCTCGAAGAGATGGGTGTAAAGCTTATAAGATTTAGTCCGCTGGAAGACAGGGAGCTCCCAGAATGTGATGGCATATATATCGGTGGAGGGTTTCCTGAGGTTTTTGCCTCGGAGCTTTCGAAAAACACGGCAATACTTGAGAAGATAAAGCAGAAATCTCTTGATGGTATGCCGATTTATGCAGAGTGCGGAGGACTGATGTATCTTGGAGAAAAAGTTGAGGACATGGATGGTAATCTGTACGGCATGACTGGCATATTCAAGGGGACGAGCAAGATGCAGAAAAGGCTTCAGAGATTTGGATACTGCAGCGGGGAATCAAATGAAGACACGGTCATATCAAACAAGGGTCAGGTCGTAAAGGGACATGAATTTCACTATTCTGTTTTTGAATCTAATATGGAGAATGCCTTTGACATGTTCAAGGAGATGTCAGACGGACAGATAAAGCGCTGGGGAGGCGGATACTGCCTGAGAAATACTCTGGGCACCTACCTCCACGCTCATTTCTGCAGCGATTACGCTGTAGCTCTCAAATTTATAGTTAAAATGGAGAATTATAGAAAAAGATAGCCTGATCAGGCAGCCTGCCTTTTTTTCAGAAGGAAGGACGAAATTACTGTCACAGCCGGGCATATGAAGCAGAACAGTGCATAGGGAATGAATGAGATTCCTGCCGGTATTATACTGCTTATTATTATGAAATTTATGTTCCAGGGTATCACAGGAGCGACAATTATTCCGCTGTCAGATATCGTACGCGCGAGTACTTCGGGAGCTATGCCAAACTCTTCATACTTTTCTCTGAGCAGGGATCCCGGGAGCACTATTCCAACGGTCTGGTCGCAGGTAAGCACTGTGAGTCCTGTGCTTATGAGCGCAGTTTTGGTTATCAGTTCAGAAGGCGTCTTGATGTTTTTTACGAAGTTTCCGATGATGTAACTGATGATGCCGCTTTTTTCAAAGATGCTGACAAGAAATATGGCACTTATTACGATTGCTATGACTTCGATCATCCCGGACACACCGCCTCCTCTGAGTATGGACCCAAGATATTCATTTTCAGAGTGCAGAGCAAACCCGTTTATAAGGAATCCGAGCGTATCAGCAGCGCTGTAACCCTGTACTGCAGTCGTAAGAAGAGAGCCAATAAGCACGCCGCTTCCTATGGTAATAAGAGAATTCATGCCTCTTGAGGACATGATTATGATGAAGGCTGGGAAAAGCAGAAGCCATGGAGATATAACGTAAGAATCGCCAAGTGCGCTCTGGAGCATTACGAAGCTGCTGACATCATCGCCTACTATGTACCTGTTTCCTATTGCCAGATAGAACGCAAGCGTTATCAGGATAGATGGCACGAGGGTAAAAAGCATGGATTTCAGAACCTTGTTATAGCTGGTTTCGGTTACCTTCAGCATTATGTTCATAAGTCCTGAAAGCGGGGATATCTTGTCCGCTATAAAAGCTCCGGAGACTATCGTTCCCATCATTATGTGTGACGGGATTCCAATTGCGGATCCTATGCTGTAGAGGATAAGTCCTATAGTGCTGAAGGTACCGACAGCAGTTCCCATGAATACGGAGCACAGGGTGATTATTATGAAGCTGAAGAAGAGGAAGTTGATTCCCCTTACGTAGTTGAATCCGTAGTATATCATCGATGCTATCACGCCGGATGAGAGCCACATGGACACAGTTGCACCAATCAGCAGTATGGTTATGTAAAGCGGTATGTATTTAAGGACCGAATCCGCTGACTGGCTGAGCAGGAGCTTTGTGTCAAAGCCGTTTGCGGACATCACAATCAGTGAGTATATTATTGCAGCCCAAAAGCTGAATATGAGGCTGAATCCAAAATAAACGGAAGCTGCAATCAGCAATATTGTCACGGTCATAAGATTAAATGAAAGTTTTCTGTATGTGTTCATGATTTCCCCTAACTGAAAATAAAGTGTTTAACTATTTGCAAGGCTGTAATGAAATTTTACAGGCAATTTATTTGCATGTCAATTATCAAAATATTTATACGAAAATAACTGTATTTTTTCTGCATGATATAGTATAATATATAAGTATGCGTAAATAACAATAATAATATATAAGTGAGGAGTAAAGAATGATAAATGTAACAGGGGTTGGACTCAGATTTGGCGACAGGCAGCTGTTCAAGGATGTAAATCTTAAATTTACAGAAGGAAACTGCTATGGAGTAATCGGAGCTAATGGTGCCGGAAAATCAACGTTCCTGAAGATACTTTCAGGAGAGATAGAGGCAAATGACGGAAGCGTGACTATAGAGCCTGGAAAGAGAATGGCTGTATTAAAGCAGGACCACTTCCAGTTTGATGAAGAAATAGTTCTCAATACTGTAATAATGGGACACGAAAGACTTCATCAGATAATGCTTGAAAAAGATGCCATATATATGAAGGAAGATTTTACTGATGAAGACGGTATGAAAGCAGCAGAGCTTGAGGCTGAATTCGCAGAGCTTGACGGCTGGGAATCTGAATCAAATGCAGCATCTCTTCTTATGGGACTTGGAATACCAAAGGATCTTCATGACAAGCAGATAAAAGAGCTCAAAGGTGGAGACAAAGTAAAGGTTCTCCTTGCTCAGGCGCTTTTTGGAAAGCCTGACATACTACTTCTGGATGAGCCTACAAACCACCTTGACTTCAAATCCATAATGTGGCTTGAAAACTTCCTTATGAACCTTGAAGATTCGACCATAATAATCGTATCCCACGACAGGCACTTCCTGAACAAGGTATGTACTCACATGTGTGACGTGGATTTCAGCAAGATACAGCTGTATGTAGGAAACTATGATTTCTGGTATGAGTCAAGTCAGCTGGCTTCAAAGCTCATGAAGGATCAGAATAAGAAGGTACAGGAAAAAGCAAAGGAGCTTCAGGACTTTATCGCAAGGTTCAGCTCAAATGCTTCCAAGGCAAAACAGGCGACATCAAGAAAGAAGCAGCTTGAAAAGCTTACTTTTGAAGACATAAGACCGAGCTCAAGACGTTATCCGTTTGTCGGATTCACGCCTGAGAGAGAAGTAGGAAATGAGCTTCTTGAAGTAGATGGAATCACTAAGACCGTAAATGGAGTAAAGATACTGGACAACGTATCTTTCAGACTTACTAAAGACGACAAGGTAGTTTTCATGAGCAAGAATGAGCAGGCTGTGACTATGCTGTTCAAGATATTGACTGGCGAGGAAGAGCCGGACAGTGGAACCTTCAAGTGGGGAGTAACTACGTCTGTTTCATATCTTCCAAAGGACAACAACAATTATTTTGAAGGTCTTGAAATAAATCTTGTAGACTGGCTGAGACAGTATTCAACTGACAAGACAGAGACATTTATAAGAGGCTTCCTTGGCAGGATGCTGTTCTCAGGAGAAGAGGTCCTGAAATCGGCTTCTGTTCTTTCCGGAGGAGAAAAAGTAAGATGTATGCTCTCAAGAATGATGATTGCAAACTCAAACGTGCTTGTGATGGACGATCCAACAAACCACCTGGATCTTGAATCGATAACAGCGCTGAACGAAGGGCTTATAAGATTCAGCGGAAGCATGCTGTTCTCATCTCACGACCATCAGTTCATAAGCTCTATCGCTAACAGGATAATTGAAATAACTCCTGGAGGAATAATGGACAGAATGATGGAGTTTGATGAATACCTTGAGAATGATGATATACAGTCACAGGTCGAAAAGATGTATAACGTTTAGAATATGATATATTTTAAAATGCATGAATAACTTCATGCATTTTAGTACATAGGAGAAAAATTATGGACAGGACGAAAAAGCAGGTTTTATTTGCAGATTTAGGATTACTGCTTGTGGCACTTCTCTGGGGAGCAGGATTTCTTTTTACCAAAAGGGGACTGGATTATATAACTCCGCTCTGGATGATGTCGATGAGATTTGTAGGAGCTACGATCATAATGAGCATAGTGTTTTATAAGAATTTCAGAAAAATAAGCAAATCGGACTTAAAGGCAGGACTTATCATTGGGATATTCCTTTATATCGCTTTTGCAACCCAGACTATCGGGCTTCAGTATACGAGTATTTCGAATCAGGCTTTTCTGACCGCGACAAATGTTGTATTCGTGCCATTTCTGGTCTGGGTAGTCTACAAAAAAGCTCCGGACAAATTCGCATTCATCGGTGCAGCGCTCGCTACCGTAGGGATAGGCCTTATTACGCTCAAGGAAGGGCTTCATCTCAATGTCGGAGATATGTGGACGCTTGCCTGCGCAGTGTTTTTTGCCGGTCATATAGTTTCAATCGGCTTCTTTGCTAAGGACAAGGACCCAATAGCGCTTACGATAGTTCAGTTTGCCGTAGCGGCAGTGCTTTCGCTCGTATCTGCGCTCATGATGGAGCCTCT
>SAAM01000302.1 GCA_009929415.1 Clostridia bacterium
TGAATATTTCGTCTGACTAAGCCCACTTTATCGGGAAATTAAGTCCAGTATCGCGGGAAAAGAAGTCCATCTTCACGGGAAAGAAGTCCACTTGTGTCGAATTCCCTGTATAATGATTTTATGTGCAAAGAATGCACAAATCATTATGCGGAGGTTTAAGAATGGTAAACTATCGAGAAATCCTACGTCTCAGGCCGCTGTTTAGCCAGCGCGAAATTGCGCAAAGTGTGCACAGCTCCAGAGACACAATTAGAGAGGTTTACACTCTCGCCGACGAGAGGGGGCTGGCCTGGCCCCTTCCCGAAGAGCTAACAAACGAGGATATTCGGAATATGTTGTATCCTCAAAGTAAATTTCAATCGAATCGGAAGATTCCTGATTGCCAGTACATGCATCAGGAATTAGCCAGGCCCGGTGTAACGCTTACGCTTCTCTGGAGCGAGTACTGCGAGCAATGCAACGCCACTGGCCTCATCCCGTATCAGTACACGCAATTCTGCGAGTTTTACCGAAAGTATGTCAGGTCAACAAGGGCTACAATGCGCATTAAGAGAAAGCCTGGTGAAATCTTAGAAACCGATTGGGCAGGTAATGCCCTGACAGTCAGCGATAGTATTACGGGTGAGGCTATCACCGCCTATGTATTTGTTGCAGCTCTGGCTTGCAGTCAATACAGTTACGCCGAGGCTTTCCCGTCAATGGCTACAGAGAATTGGATCAATGCACATGTTCACGCATACGGATTCTTGGAAGGCGCTACACGAATTGTTACCCCCGATAACCTGAAGACGGGGATTATCAAGAATACCAGATATGAGGTGATAGCGAATCGATCATATCAGGAAATGGCTGAGCATTACGGCACCGCCATTATCCCCGCTAGGGTGAGAAAGCCAAAGGACAAGCCAAATGCTGAAGGTACCGTTGGAGTAATCTCTACGTGGATTATTGCAGCCCTGCGTAACGAGAAATTCTTTACGTTTGAAGAGTTAAACAAGGCAATCCGTGAGAAGTTGGACAAGTTTAATGCAGAACCTTTTCAGAAAAAAGAAGGAAGCAGATTCAGCGCATTTGTAAATGAGGAAAAGCCTTTCCTTCTGCCGCTGCCTGCTTCCGCTTATGAGATGGCCGTCTGGGCGACTGCCACGATACAAGCTGATTATCTCATAACGGTAGGCAATGTCAAGTACTCCGTGCCTTTTGATCTCATTGGGCAGAAGGTGGATATCCGTTACACCAGCAAAACTGTAGAAGTGTTCTTTCACGGTAACCGTATGGCATCGCACATCAGGAGACACGGCGTCGTTGATCCCATAGTGATTCCTGAACACATGCCAGAAAATCATCGGCGTTACCTTGAACAAGGAAAGGACACTTACCTCAAATGGGCTTCCGGAGTCGGCCCAGCTACCGAAACCGTAATGAAGGCGATTTTAGGAGCTCACAAGGTTGAGCAGCAAAGTTACAGAGCTTGCGGATCATTGATGAAGCTGAGTGATCGCTATTCTGTTGCCAGAATTGAATATGCATGTAGTCGCGCACTTCAGTACACGCCCTCGCCAAGTATCAAAAACATACAAACTATCCTGAAAACCGGCCAAGACAAGGTGAAACCCGAAAAATCAATACCTACTGTCAGTGGAAAATATGGCTTCACCAGAGGCGCTGATTACTTTGGCGGAGGTGATCAGAATGATTGAGCAGATTACTGTAAACAAGCTTCGTGAGATGCGGCTCAGTGCTATGGCAGATGCACTCAAAGATCAATCAGAAGATACCGCATACGATTCGCTGTCATTTGAGGATCGAGTTGGGATATTGGTCGACGCTGAGTGGTCGAAACGACGCTCAGTTAAACTTCAGAAGATGATCCGCAGCGCTGGATTCAGCGAGTCTTCAGCCTGTATCGAAGGTATCGAATATCTGCCCGATAGAGAACTTGACAAATCGATGATTCTCAAGCTATCCTCATGTGGCTACATAGGTGAAGGCCGTCATATCATCCTTAAAGGCGCATCTGGGTGTGGAAAGACCTGGTTTGGGTGTGCATTTGGAAATGCTGCCTGCCGCCAATACATATCTGTCCGCTATATGCGGTTGCCAGAACTATTAAATGACCTCGTGATTGCCAGAGGAGAGGGTACCTTCAAAAAGGTAATTAAGGCTTATCAGAAGGTTGGATTGCTCGTGTTGGATGAATGGCTCCTCAAGCCTTTAACAACAGAACAGGCAATGGATCTCTTTGAAATCATTGAGGCTCGTACCAGGAATGGATCAATGATCTTCTGTACTCAGTTCGATCCACGCGGATGGTATGAGCGCATTGGAACAGAAGAAGACGGTACCGTTTCTGAGGCAATCATAGATCGCATCAAGCATAACTCCTATGAGATCCACTTGAAGGGTAAGGTGTCTATGCGGGAATACTACGGTATGAAGCATAAGTAAACATAGAGCCGCAAGTGATCAAATCTTGCTGAAGAGGGCTACTGCAGCGTGGCCCCTTCAGTGAGATGGTGGGCTTCCTTTCCCGTGACTGTGGACTTATTTTCCCGACAAAGTGGATCAATCACGCCGAAATATTCA
>SAAM01000303.1 GCA_009929415.1 Clostridia bacterium
AGATTTTGCTCCGGCTCTTCAACGATGTTAATGAAATACGAAGGGATCCGTGAAGCTAAGAGGCTGTTGAACATATTAACCAGCCTGGTGTCATTTGGCTTTTTCGCAAGTAATTCCTGCATCTCATTACGGATTCTCGTCAGATCCTCATTTGACAAGCCCATGTTGGCGCTTAACCTAGATGTGATGTCCTTTCCCATAGATTGCTTCTTTGATGTATACTGTTCTGCCAGATAAGCGCTTACCAGAAACAACGGAATCAGGGACTGAAAGCCACTGGCAGCTTGGGAAAGTCTTGTTTTATTATTGTGCCTCTTCACCCACGATATATCATTCAGTCTATCATAAGAGAAAAATACATCATTGACGGGCAATTTAAGATCTCCATTCAAATCCTTTCTTGCTTGATCATATTCATCTAAAAACGATGCAAAAGACTCCGGAAGCTCACTTATCAGACTCGGTTTTGGAAGCACGCTAATAAAATTCCGCTCCGAAGGAACATACATTATTTTTGGAATGGAAGTTCGTTCAGAGCTTGTCACCCGCTCCACCTGAAGCTTCGATTCTCCGTGATATACGATGTGATACATGGAACCGATATATTCCATCATTGAGTCATCAGAAAAATAGGATTTGATATTATGAAAGTCAAAGCGTGCCCTAAAACGTCCAGGAAGTTTCAATTCTTTTTCTGTAAAATCCCCCCTTACGAGAGCCTTCTCAATCCACATCAATGTTGATAATACTTTTGCTATTGTACTTTTGCCCGAACCTTGCGGACCAATTATCATTGTGAAATCCGCTATTTCCATAAATTCTTCTTTAACGAATCCGCTAGTTATCGGTCCGAAGTTCTTTATACTCAGTTTCATATGTTTCTCCCTCACTTGAGAGCAATAATTTCATTATTCATCTAGTGCAACAGGTAATATTTTCTACCTAGATATCTTTCTTCTGTTCAGCAACCAGCCGCATTAACACAATCATTGCATTTTACCGTGAATCTACTGTAATGGACATTGACATCGGTGTCCATTACATAAGGATGCCTCACATTATACACTAAAAGCGACTGCTTCAACAGGGACAAAATCTTCCCATCAAAGTGAGATCTGTGCATTATATTCCTGATTACAAACATAACGGTCAACCATTCGCCACCTGCCGATACTTCATCACCACATCGATATCATCAGGTTTGATGACCACCCTCTCCACCGCATTAACCAAGGCATCGGAATCGAATTCCTCAACCGATCGCCATGGCAATCCGAGAGTCTTTGAAAGGGCCTTCAGAAGCTGATCGACTCTGATCGAACGGTTGGTGCAAGTGCGCTGATTCCTGTCCCTGCGCTTTCTACAGCTACACACCAGATAATCATATTCGGTACCCTTGTACTCGGAACCATCTCCTTTCCTGTATGGTAGACCACACTCACTGCAGTATACCAATCCATACAGGTAATGCGATTGCGAGTTCCGGTAGATGCCGGCCTTGCGCTCCTGATCAACCGATTCGAGTCGCGCCTTCACCTGCTCGAACAACTGCCGGTCCACAATCGGCTCATGGTCGTCTGTGAGATAGTAGCTGGTATAGGGCTTGGAGAAATCCGGTTGCTTGGTGATCAGGTCCCTCACCGGACCTTTCTGGATCATCCGGTCGCCCACATACACCTCGTTGGAGAGTACCTTCCTCATGTTCCCTGATCCGGGAATCCGCTTGGTCGTGGAATTTGCAGCTCCGAGGTCCTCCAGATGACGCTGGATCTCTATGGGGTACAAACCCGCAGCATAGTCCTCGAAGATCACCCTGACGATCCAAGCATCCTGGTTTGGGACAAGCATCCCATCGACCTCATTGTATCCGAGGATGCGATTGCTTCCCAAGTGCCTGATGCCCTGCTCGGCATGCTTGCGAAGCGACCACTTCATATTCTCCGATATTGAGCGGGACTCCTCCTGGGCTGCGACGGCCAGCATGGAGAAAGCCATCTCGGCCGATCCGTCCATTGACGATATTCCCTCACGCTCGAAACGAACCTCTACACCAAGACCCTTGAGCTCATGCACATAGCGCTGGGCCTCCTTCGCATTGCGCGCAAAGCGCGATATCGACTTGACCAGGATGATGTCGATCAGGTTGCCCCGTGCATCGGCCATCATGGCCATGAAGCCCGGTCTCTTTTCTGCAAGGACTCCGGAGAATCCCTCGTCCGCATACACCTTCACCGGCTTCCAGCCTGAGGTGTGGTTGATCAGATCAGTGTAATACCGCTGCTGGGTCTCGAACGACTCCTCTTGGTTTTCCTTCAGGGTGCTCACCCGACAATAGGCGGCTACCCGCTTGGCCTGGAGATCCAGGTCCCTCACTACCCTTGTAACTCGCATGGGCCCTCCTCGTTGCTGTTATGCTTCTTGCTCAATGGTGGATACACATTCGGTATCTGCACCTCGTCATCATCAGAGGGATCGACGATCCTGATCGCATCGATGTAGATGATCCGGGCCTTGAGCGAAGTGGCCACCTGCTTGCCACTGCCGATTGGCTTTCCGTCGATACGGAACCGGGTGCCACTGTA
>SAAM01000304.1 GCA_009929415.1 Clostridia bacterium
TCCCTCGCAGTTGCTTCGAAAAATGTGTATGGCAAGCAGAACCTGTCCTCAAATTCGCGAAAAGTATTGGAGAGCATTGTTCCTAAGGAAGCTGTCATCGCCCCTGATCAATTGCGTATCTATAAAACCGACGAAAAGGGTACCATCTCGTTATTGGAAAATATTGATGGGATTCCATCGGATGAGAACTACCTCAATGATATCCTTGGGAGTTTCAATGATGATTTCGGACGTATTCTGGAAATGGGTGACGAATAGATGCCAGGGATCAATTTTTTTGAATACGCTCGAGATGAGCATGTTGTAGAAGGGATTTCTTCATTTGGCATATGTGATGACCCGGGTGAACTCCCTGCTTTCTTCTCGTATAACAGAAATGATCATACTTGGGTCGCTACGGTTTCAAACCCTGAGCGGAAGCGGATACAGTTCTTGCCTGTCGATAAACACATTCCTATGATACGCCAAGATGGAACGGAAGCAAAGCGATGCGACGTAATGCTTTTAACATATCCAATACATAAAAAGGAAACAATTGTTTTCATCGAACTGAAAGATGCCAGGAATGCAGATATTAATCATGCGATTGAGCAATTGAAAGGAACAATAGAAGCGTTTTCAGAATACCATCGACTGGAACCTTATAGGAAGCGTCTTGCATATGTTGCGAACCGAAGGCGTCCACTTGCAAACAGGGCGCATACCAGTGATATACAAAAATTTCGAAGTGATTATAGAATTACGCTGAAATTTGCTTCAGAAATAATCTTCGAATAGCATATGAGCGTCAAGGATTTGTCAAGAATTGACATGTCTCTATTTTTTTTCCATTGTTAAAAGGGGAAGAGCCATGGAGTTGGTAAAGAAGAACGGAGAAGCGATCAACTGTTGGCAGGATTGGGAGCGTCCCAAAAAAGACTATCAATGGAAGGAAGGACGAAGTGCCATGGAGGTTGCCAAGTCATGGTTCCGACAGTCGGTCGACGCCCCTCCTGAAGAGATAGTCCAACTACTCTTCAACCATTTCCAGCAAAATATCGAGTTTATTAAGGTCGTTCCGGAATTGGTCACCCCGTTACCCGAGAGAGGGGAAGGGCGAAATCACGACGTTGCATGTACCTGCATGATCGGTAAACGAACAGCAACGCTCTGTATTGAAGGAAAGACAGATGAGTCTTTCGGAGAGCAAACGGTAGCCCAATACTATCAACTGATGGAACACCGTCGGAGAGCAGGAGTTTCTACCCGTGTTCCCGAAAGGATTGAGAAGTTGGTCTCCATGCTGCCGATTCCCCGCGCTGAGGTTCCTTCCTGCGCTGTTGCAGACAACGGATACCAGTTGGTCACCGCTTTGGTGGGAACCGCCTTGCAGGCAAAGATTGATCATTCGGAGCTGGCGATTCTGTTAATACATGAATTCCATACTGACGGTCTGGATCCTCAAAAAATTCAGAAGAACATCCAAGACTATTCTCAGTTCGTCAAAAAGCTCACTAGCCTTCCCTTTGAGGATGGGGCAAATGGGAAATTGTTTGGACCTATCGAAGTGGATGGGATTGCTTGTTTCATTGGACGAGTAGTTGTTTGAACCTCTAGCAAGAGAAGTACGTCACTGGGATTCACATCACAAAGTTTTAGAGGGTGAGGTGATGCGTGCTGGTTACTAGTGCAATGAGACTTTACCATCTGCTGGTCAAGATGGTCGAGAGCATCTCCTTGTAATACTATAGTGAGTGTGGTCACCTGATGAGTACCGATGATATCTTTAGAAGCGCTAGTTATCCCGGAAGCTACCCCGGAAGTCACCCCGGAAGTACCCCGGAAGTCTGGATATGATGACGACAGCATCCCGATGAGGAGGCCGAAATAATCCGGTTTTCACTAAAAACTGTACTTTCATCACGGTGGTGAAAGTGCCTGAATGAGTGAAGAGATGATCAGCGCGCTCGCATGTTCTCTTGATCGATGGTTGGCTATCATGAGATAACGATCCTGGATTTAGTTTCTTATTACAAACTCGATCTACACATCGAAATTAGCGTGCTAAGGAGATTGGAACATATCATGGTAAGCACATCAGTAGATATTGAATTTCGAGTTGATGCCCAGTTGAAGAGTGAATATGAAAAGGCCTGCACAGAACTTGGATTGACAACTACCGAGGCTTTCACCATGTTCGCCACGAAGGTAGCCAGGGAGAAGCGTATCCCTTTTGAGGTGGCCGTCGATCCATTCTACAGCGAGCAGAACATGGCAAGACTCAAGAATTCTATTGCCCAGATGAAATCGACCGGAGGCACTATCCACGAGGTGGATGTACGTGATTAAGGCATGGACGGACGATGCTTGGCAGGATTTCGAATACTGGACAAAGCAGGTAAGAAAATCTTGAAGCCATTTCTTCCGCTTCCCATAATCCTAACTTGAAACAAAGATCAAGAATTAAGTGCCTTATTTCAAGATAGGGCTGCTACAGTCTTATGTGAAAGCCAAAACGGCAAAAATATTAAAATTTGCCGAAATGGCTAGTGACTTTGTAAGAATCTCTTGGTATACTGATTCAGCCAGAACGGCAAAAAA
>SAAM01000305.1 GCA_009929415.1 Clostridia bacterium
ATCCCGCACATTAAGCTTCGCGGTTCCGTTCTGTTTGATCCAGATGACATCGATGCATGGGTTCAGGCTGCCAAGGTGAAGCCTATTCGTCAAATGTCTCAGAAGCTTGTGGAGGTTGCAGGATGAGGATTATTCATCAGATTAACCTTTATTCAAGAGAACAGAGAATGAATTTTCTCAAGGTCGTTCATAGGAAAGCCAGGGATGCTACTGGCTCACTACAACCTAATGGATAGACCTGGGCAGCTGACGAGCCTAAGCCTTTAGAATCAGAAGCAGGAACTTTGTAGGAGATGAATCCTTAAGCCTGACAATCAGCAAACATACCTTAGGAGCATGGAGAAAGCAACTATGAAAAAACTTAACGATAAAGAATCACCCTTATTTTACTATCCGCACTATATTACTGCCAGCCAAGAGCCCAAAATCATGAGGATGCGAGTCGATTACAAGGCTAAAGGCTACGGGTACTACAATTTCATTTGTGAGTTCCTTGCCAGCCGTGGAGGAATCGCAGAATACAATCCCAAAGTAGTAGCAAAAGCGATAAGCGAGGAGCCCCGTAGCGTTGCAAAATTTCTCGATGATTGCATAAATTTGTATGGAATTTTCCAAAGCGATGGTTCCAATTTTTGGTCGGAGGAGCTAGTAGAACATGCAAAAATTGTACGAGGAAGATCAGAAAAAAACAGCGAGAATGGTAAAAAGAATACAGGTCCAAGGAAGACTAATAAATTGCGCACAAAGGAATTGGAGGATTTTGAAGAGAGAGAATTTTTTAGCGATCGCTTAGCAATCGCTGAGCCAGAACCTAGCGAATGCTTAGCGGTTGCTGAGCAATCGGTAAGCGATTGTCCAGCCATATTGAAAGAGAAAGAAAAAGAAAAAGCTAATGGAATTATCTCTTATTCATCTGATAGGCTTACCGAAAAAAAGCCATACGGCCAGCATCAGAACGTTACCCTCTCCGATGCCGAATATGAGACCCTGCGTACCATGTTCGGAGAAGTTGAGTTATTGGCTTTAATAACCCGCTTGTCAATATACAAGGTTCGGAACAACAAGGACTATGCATCGGACTATACAACTATCAAGCTATGGGCGCAAAACGACCAAAGAGCTAAGTCTGACACGTCTATGATGCTTAAACCGAAATCCGAATTCATACCAAAACAAGCTTTCAGTATATGGGATGAGCAGGAGGCACAAGCATGAATCTGACTGCTGAAGCATACTTTCTTGGCCAATGCTTTTGGAATCCACAAATTATTCTTGATGCCAAGTGCAGCCCACATGATTTTAAATCAAGTCTCTACCAACGGCTTTTTCAAGTTATGTTGGAGATTACGCGAGAAGGACAGATTATCGATGAACGGATGTTGTCGCAACGTACAGGTATACCTCTGCAACAAATCCTTCCTCTAAAATCTCCCGACATTATGACTGCGAACTGGGCCTTCTATGACTCACAGATACGACAGGCATCCCAACTAAGGAAACTGAAGAAGATGGCTGAGGAAATTCAGAATAGCGTTGGAGAGACTCCACAAGAGTTAGCTGCCAAAATGCAGAGAGCAATAGATGACATAAGCAACCAAACGGATGGTTTTGAAATAACATCGATTCAAGATACTGTGAATTCGTCCATAGAATTGATTGAGACGCGAATTGCAAATGCGCAAAAGTGTATCGGAATTCCGAGTGGTCTGAATGGTCTTGATCGTCTTTTATCAGGATTTCAACCAAGACGGCTCTACTATATCGGCGCTAGGCCAAGCCAAGGGAAAACAGCTTTGCTCCTTAACTCAGTCAGGAACTGTAATGAAGCTTGTGGCATTATCTCTGCAGAGAGTGCGAAGGACGAACTTGTAATCCGTTTGATGGCAAGTAAATCTCAGATCGATAGCCAAAGACTCGTCGTAGGATTGTTGAAAGAAGGAGAAATGGATCGGTTAACACAAGCTGCATCAGAACTGTACTCGAGCAAGGGCATCTATATATACGATGAGCCGAACATGAGTATCGACACAGTAGTAATGGTGGCCCGTCAGATGAAGCGTCGATTTGATATCAAGATTCTTTTTGTGGACTATCTTCAGATTCTAAGCCCATCAAGGGCAGGAAAGAGTCTTGAGTACCGTGAGCAGGTTGCATATGCTTCCATGCAATTGAAGCAACTGGCAAGAGTCCTCGATATCCCTGTTGTTGCTGCTGCACAATTGCGTAGAGATGCTGAAGGCAACAGGCCACAACTAAATGACTTCTCTGATTCAACCCAGATAGAACGTGATGCAGATGTTGCGATAATGATACACAACATCTATCAAAATGGTGAAATACAGGATACCTGGTTGCTGGTTGAGAAAAACAGAGATGGCAGGAAGGGAGACATCCCTGTTGTATTTAATCAGGCGCATATAAGATTTACGGATAAATAATATCCAATAACCAGAAAAATACCTTCTATAAGGCAGGAAACTCAGACAATGAGCTTAATTTAATTTGAATTTTACTTGGATTGGTCGTAAAGTAGTATCAATTAGAACACATGGAGTTAATAATGCATGCACAGGCTAAA
>SAAM01000306.1 GCA_009929415.1 Clostridia bacterium
ATAACCGGGCTTTCGGATCACATTGGCAGCACCTCTAGTATTATCGATTATGTTGAAAAATGCTCCTCTGAAGAATTTATTGTCTGCACGGAGAGAGGCATCTTCCATGAGCTCAATAAGAGGACATCAGGGAAATGCTTTTATACCCCCTCCAAATGTACTGTCTGTATGGATATGAAAAAGAACACGCTCGAAAATGTCCTAAGAGCTCTGGAGGAACCGGGCCATGAGATCCATGTCGATGAGGAAATGGCAGCAAAAGCCCTTCAACCTCTTCAAAACATGCTCAAGTATGCAAAAAGCGAATAGATAGAATGAAAAAGTTCGATGTGATCATAGTAGGTACCGGAGTCTCGGGACTCTTCGCCGCGCTTAATCTGCATAACGACAGGCAGATAGCAGTGCTGACCAAAGCAGCCCTGAATGAAACAGACTCTTTTCTGGCGCAGGGCGGTATATGTGTGCAGGCTGATGATGAAGATTTCGAAAGTTTCATGGAGGACACGCTGAGTGCGGGCCACTATGAAAACAACAGGGAAGCTGTCGCTGTGATGATAAACCAGTCCAGGGAGATAATAGAGGACCTTCTTCAGGCGGGTGTCGAGTTCGACAGAGACAATTCAGGCTTTTCGTACACCAAAGAGGCTGCACACTCAAGGCCGAGGATACTGCATTGTAAAGACAGCACTGGCAGAGAGATAAACAGCAGATTGCTTAAAAAGGTGCAGGAGCTCAGCAACGTTACTGTAATGGAAAAGATCACTGTTACAGACATACTTTCAGAGAATGGCCGCTGTCACGGTGTGACAGTAAGGGACATCAGCGGAAAATATGAAAATTACTGCGCCCAGGCAACTATATTGGCGACAGGCGGAATAGGGGGACTTTTTAAGCGGTCCACAAACTACTCCCATCTTACAGGAGACGCCCTTGCAATAGCTTTGAAAAACAAGATCAGGATCCGTGATATCAGCTATATCCAGATCCATCCTACCTCGCTCTATACGGAGGAACCGGGCAGGGCCTTTCTCATATCTGAATCAGTTCGCGGAGAAGGTGCCGTACTCATAGACAAAGATGGAAAGCGCTTCACGGATGAACTTCAGCCCCGCGATATTGTGACTCAAAAGATATATCAACAGATGGAGAAGGATCAAATGCCCTATGTACGCCTCTGTCTCAAAGGATATGTGAAGGGCGATATTGCGAAAAGGTTCCCCATGATCTATGAGCATTGTCTGAAGCAGGGATACGACATAACAAAAGAGCCCATTCCGGTCACGCCCGCCCAGCACTACTTCATGGGCGGCATTGAGACAGATCTCAACGGCAGGACGGACATGGACTCCCTCTATGCGGTAGGAGAAACGAGCTGCAACGGAGTTCACGGCAAAAACCGCCTCGCAAGCAACTCCCTGCTGGAGAGTCTGGTGTTCAGCAAGAGGGCAGCACAGGACATAAACAGGAACCGGCATTCGGTGGAGCATCCTATCTTCCCTGAACCGTCTGAGTTTTCCTGTGAAGAGCGTATCCTTGAAGATAAAGACTTGATCATGAGTGAGATAAGAAAGGGAGAGAGTAATGCAGGAGAACATTGACAGGCTGATCATTTCGGCCTTGCAAGAGGATATATCACACGAAGACATAACGACAAATGCGGTGATAAAGGAGTACTCAAAAGGCAGGGCTAAACTCATTTGCAAAGAAGATGGGGTCATAGCAGGACTCAAAGTCTTCGAGCGCGTCTTCCTGCTTCTCGACAATAAAATTAAGATTGATCATTATTTCCATGATGGAGATACCGTTAAGGAAAATGACACTGCAGCTCTCGTTGAGGGAGACATCCGGGCAATACTCTCAGGCGAACGTACCGCGCTGAATTTCATACAGAGGATGAGCGGGATTGCTACACACACAAGAAAGATAGTGAAACTGCTCGAAGGCAGTGGTATAAAACTGTTGGATACCAGAAAAACAACCCCTAACAACAGGATATTTGAAAAATATGCGGTCAGGGTAGGCGGGGGACACAACCATCGGTTTAACCTTTCCGGCGGCATAATGCTCAAAGACAATCATATAGCCGCAGCTGGGGGAGTGAAGCAGGCCGTTGCTTCAGCAAGGGAATATGCCCCCTTTGTCCATAAAATTGAGGTAGAAGTTGAAGATCTGGAAATGGTCAAAGAGGCAGTGGAGGCTAAAGCGGATATAATAATGCTTGATAACATGAATGTTGAAGAAATGAAAAAAGCTGTGGAATTTATAGCTGGCAGGGCTGAGACAGAATGTTCAGGAAATGTCACAATAGAAAACATCCCCATGATAAGGGAGACAGGTATAGATTACATATCATCAGGTGCCATTACATACAATTCTTCAATACTGGACCTGTCGCTGAAAGAACTGGAAAGGATAAAATGAAATAATGGACGGAGAAAAGAGAAGATATAATATTCTGGAAAATCTCAAACAGACCAGCATTCCCCTTTCGGGGTCATTACTGGCTGATGCCTACGGCGTGAGCCGACAGGTAATAGTCCAGGATATCGCCCTTCTCAGGGCACAGAAACATGATAT
>SAAM01000307.1 GCA_009929415.1 Clostridia bacterium
CCTTCCAAAGATATTCTCTGAATTTCCAGTACAAAAGGTGACTACTATGCGGTTTCCCATCCACATTCTGGAACAGCAGACCTGAATTGTAATAACCAGGGAGTAGAGCGGTCCTATCCAGATGTTCTCGCAGTCGTTTGTTCAACGAGGCTGCAATCGGAATGATCCGTTCCTTCATGTTCTTGGTCTTTCGTAGGAGGATGGTCATTTCCTCAACATTGACATCAACCCTCCGTATGTTGAGTGTCTCGGTCGCCCTGAGCCCGCATCCTATAAGCAGGCGTAGTATTAGGGGAAGGTCCTTTTCCAATTGAGAAACAGATTCCTCATTGCAGGATTCATCTACAGCATGAAGTATTTTCCCGAGCTGCTCATCAGAGAAAATGTAGGGTGTATATGCATATTCCTTGCAAGGAGAGTAGCGCACAGGGATTGGAACAGCCGTATAGCCCATCCGAATCATATAATTGCTCAACCCACGCAGGACTGAAATTCTTTGAGTTCTGTTGGCTTGGGTTTCCCAGGATGTCTGCTCTGCCCAGCGCTCGAACAACTCTTTTGAAAGAATTGGCTTTCCCTTGTCGGTTTCTTCCTGCAGGAGGCAAATCGTTCTCAAGATCTGCGCTGCCTTCCCGAATTTGAAACCCATCGCCCGTTTTTCTTCGATGTACTGCGCGACTATCGCTGTGAAGGCTTTTTCACTGCTGGCTTGCATGAAGTACCTCCTCTGGGTCAAGGACACAATCCTTCAACCGGATGAGGTCCGTATGCAGATATATTGCCGTTGCCTCCGTGGTCGCATGTCCGAGCACCGACGAGATAACCGGCAGAGGAATGTCCTGCGATAACAACGTGCTAGCCAATGTATGCCGGAGGGCATGTACACCCTTCGAAACCTCCCTTGGGATTGCTATTCCGGCTTCTCTGACTCGTTTTGCCAGAATCTCGTTCAGACCTGACGAGTGAATTCCGAAAGGCCTGTACGGAACGGTATGTGTCAGGAATACATACTCGCTATCGAATTTCGGTCGACCGTAGCGAAGATATTCGGCAACCGCCCATCCCACATCATGAAGAAGGGGAAAGGTCTGCAACCTTCCTGTCTTGCTTTGGACCAGGTTCAGGGTCCCTTTCTCCCAATTGAAAGAAGAGAGCCTCAACCTGCGGATATCGATAGACCTCAAGCCGTATCTGGCTATCATGAGCAGGATTGCATAATCCCGTTTCCCTGTAGGGTTGGCCCTATCAATCGAGGAGAGAAGCTTCTGGACATCGCTGGTCTTCCATATCTTTGGAAGCTTGAAGTTCCTGTTTGCCTTGAGAGAAGGAACCTTTTCAGCTAGGCTTTCTTTGGTCAACCTCTGAAGATATAGTTCCTTGAAGAAGCATCGTATTGCGGTCAAAATGGTTGCAACTGTCCGGCTATTCAGATCGATCTGCGTCTTGATGAAATCGGAGATGTCAGCTGCACCTATGTCTTTTAGGTCATGGATTCCCCGTGACTCAAAGAAAATCAGCATCCGCTTGATTCTGTTTAGTCGGCCGTAGGTGCCGGGTTCAGAGTAGCCCATCGTTCTGCAGTATGATTTATATGCTTGGAAGCCAAGATCCAACCCCTGGCACAACTGTGTTCTATACAGCTTGCCTTGCTTCTTCAGAGGGATATGCTGAAACAGCATCCATTCGTTCAGGCATTGGATGGTACGTGTCGGTAGCACGACATTGTAATAATCTAACCGGGTAGTTCTTTTCGGGCTTCCTGGATCGATATTGGCGATTTCAATGCCACATCCCTCAAGAAGCCACTTATCGCCGAGCTCCACCGAATGTGCTGTAATGCCAAGTTGTAGTGCGAACTGAGCATACTTCTTATAAACCGTCTTGTATTGAGAGATGGTCCCTTTTGCATAATTCAATCGATTCAGCTCAGCCAAGATAGACTCAATCAGCTCGCTTAATGATGTTCTCATACATCCTCCTTTGTTGTAATGGAGAATGATATTATGAAAACTCTCAGAAATAGAATTATTTGGCTTTCAATGAGTTAGGACGAATACCTTACATAACTCTGTATGAAGCATAATTTCCGTTATGAAATATCTTTCATAAAGGCAAGAGTTACTTTTCAAAAGCATTAGCGATTCAGTCATGCCAGAAAGGGTACCGGACATACTACTGCCACTGTTTCGAACTTATTGAGGAACTGGCGAATCTGAAGGATATCAATTTCAAGAAGTACAAGGCGCGGTTGCGCCACATGGCACGCCTGGACCTCCTAATCCTTGATGACTTCCTGCTCAATTCCATGGATTTGGAAAGCGAGAGGAAGATACTCTTCGACCTGTTGGAAAAACGCAATGAGTTGGGCAAAAGCACCATCTTCTG
Organism: Clostridia bacterium; assembly: GCA_009929415.1. Lineage (GTDB taxonomy): Bacteria > Bacillota > Clostridia > Peptostreptococcales > Filifactoraceae > Proteocatella. The sequence continues at coordinate 2,386 of SAAM01000307.1, forward strand.
CTCCCAGCGGGAACCGAAAAGTTGGATCATGATGTTGGAGAATGACGAGATTGTTGCCAATGCCATCGGCAAGAGGGCTTCACGCGGCTTCACCGTCCTGATAAACATCAAAAACAACTGACCGTTTCCCTTTGCACAGTGGCCGTTGGCTAATGCCTTGTGGCCGCTGTGCAATGCATTCCTAACCGTTG
>SAAM01000308.1 GCA_009929415.1 Clostridia bacterium
CATCTGAACCTTTACAGGATGCTGATACGCCTCCTTGTGCATGTAGTATCTCGCCATTATATACTCCTCAATCGAGGATATGTATTTTTCGTTTACACATATCCTGAACCGGCTCTCCTTACACGCAACATCGAGAGACTTTATGAGCCTCCTGATATCATAGTTGCCGTTACTGATGCTTGTAAAATAGCTGTCACGCAGAAGGTAGTCCATCCTGTCTGCATCTATCTGAGAGCTTATGAGCTGCGATATCAGCGTCATAATGTTTTCTTCACCATCAGACGAATCATCGGAACTCCCTTCAAAAATAGCCGCGAGCTTTTCTACGAATGACTCAGAGAAGTTCTGGGTAAGGGATCTGTTAATCTGAGAATCAGGGTCCCTCATTATTTTTACGGTCCAGTCCTCATGATTTCCAAGTCCGAATATCTTTTCAAAGGTGTGAGAAAACGGCCCGTGTCCGATGTCGTGAAGAAGTGCGCTGCAAAGAGCAAGATCTCGCTGCTCCTGTGTAACTTCGATTCCGTATGAATTCAGTATTCCCTCGAGATGATCAATCAGAAGCCCCATCACATGATATGTACCTATGCTGTGCGAAAATCTCGTATGTGATGCTGTAGGAAAGACAAGATATTCACAGCTGAGCTGCTTTATCCTGGAGAGGCGCTGAAATTCAGTCGTATTAACCAGTGAAAAATACTTATACGGGAACTCTATATCCAGATGCACGGGATCCCTGAGTACATACCTCTTGCTATCAGCCATTGATTTGCTCCTTTATCAAAATATTTTGTTAAAAGATAAATTTAGTTTTTTCAAATTATCTATAGCTTTATATTGATTTTTAATTTAAAATATAGTTATCATAATTTTAGAAAGGAAGTCTAATATGAAAAAAGTCGTGATCTATACAAGCTCAACATGTTCACATTGCCACCATGCCATGGAATATCTGGATTCCAAAAACATACCTTATGAGGAGAAAAACGTAAGCAAGGATCCAGAAGCCCGAAAATACCTGCTGCAGAAAAAAATCCTTGGCGTTCCTGCCATTTATATCGATGATGAACTCATAATGGGCTTCGACGAAGCAAAGATAAACGAACTGCTTGGAATCTAAGCTATTTTAAACAAGAGAGGCATAGCCTCTCTCTTTTTTTATCCTTGAAAATCTGTTGTAATCTTATTGAACGGGAAAAGCCTTATGAAGACCTTGCCGACTATGTCATCAAGAGGTACAGGACCTACGCTTGAATCCCTGCTGTCCGTACTGTCAAGCCTGTTGTCTCCCATTGCAAATACATGATCCTCCGGAACTACCGTGTCTATCTCATAGTCGGTATATCCATCTTTGGTGTAAGACTCCTCAAGGAGCTCATCATTGAGGTATACCTTTCCGTCAGTTATTACTATGTGATCACCTTCAACTCCCACAACCCTCTTTACGAGATCCTTTTCTCTTCCGTTGTCCTGCATGAGGTCTGACTTGAATATTATTACATCGCCTCTTTCAGGAAGATCGCTCCTGTATGCCATCTTGTTTACAAGAAGATAGTCGTACTGCTTCAGGGTATTCTCCATAGATGCTCCTTTTACAAGGGTAGGTCTGACAAAAGTAGTTATTATGCCAGCAAGTATTACCGCCACTACAATTACCTTTATCCATTCGATTATTTCTTTTTTAACTGCTTCACTCATTTCGGTCTCCTTATCAGTCAATTATAAACCCCATATTCAGGTAGTCGTAGAATTCCCCATCTATGAACAGTGCTCTGGAGGTCTTGCCCTCAGGCACAAAGCCACATTTTTTATAGAGGGCTATAGCCTTTATATTGTCAGATTTCACCTGAAGATCTATCTTTGCAATATACTCACCCTCTGATGCGAATCTGATCAGCTCTTTTAAAATAGCTGTACCAATACCTTTATTGCTGAATTCATCAAGCACCCCTATCCCAAGATTGACGCAGTGCGCTGTCCGGGCTCTCTTTCCACCTTCCAGATAACCCAGGCCGACTATTCTCGAATCAGCCTCCGCTATGTAAAAAACGCTGTTCTCCCTGCTGTTCAGATAATCTGCAAAAGCTCCTATATTTCTTGAGTCGAGTCCAAAATCCTCAGAAGTAAAGGGAAAGTTGTCACTCTCGTCCGAAAGGATCTTTATGAGGCTGAATATCTCCTCATGTTCATCGACCGGCCTTCTTATACTGATTTCTTTCCCGTTTTTTAAAATATATTTCATGATTTCTATCCCTTCAATTGAAAAATGCTCCCATAAGTATTATAATATAGTTCAGGAGAATTTTCTATACAGTTTTATTACAAAAGTGAGGTTATCAGATGGAAAAATTGAAAGACTTTATTTATGAACACAGTGACCTGTTTTTTACTACAGTCATTGTGCTTGTTGTAGGAGTAGTGGTATCCTCCAGTCTATATGGATGGTTTAACATAAAAGACGAAGAAAACAAGTATAAAGAGATGAACGAAGTGATACATGAAGAGCAATACCCTGACCAGGAAGCTTCGTCCGGAAAAGAGCCGGATTCATCCGAAACTGAGCCTTCGGGCGAC
>SAAM01000309.1 GCA_009929415.1 Clostridia bacterium
TACCCTCCGGCAATTGTCCGTCATGGTCAGCATAATGCACTGCAAGTCGATAGCAGTACAAAGCGCATTTATCAACGGGCATGCCTTGCGCGATGCAGTCTGCGGCGTAGATGTCATCTGGGCTTTTTCCGCGCAATGATTCTATATTCGGGAAGCCTGCTCGGATCAAATGCTCCGCCATATTCACTCCAATCCCTGGAATTTTCGTTAAATCAGATTTCAAAACTTCACCTCATATTCTTTCTTTTCCGATGTCATACAGTGGTTACTGATTTATCGTAAAATAGCCTTCCTCAGGATTGTCAATTCGAATGCTTGTTTCGGCAATTACTTCCGCTGTATTAATATCCTCAATTGTCAAATAGATTGAGAAGGATTTTTGGCTAATAGCTTCAGCACCTTCAGACCAGTACAATTTATGAACATTAGTATATATATCATTTCCCATATCCTCTATCCGACCCATGCCTTTGTCATTACCGTGCCACATCAAGAAGCTACCTTGTTCAACTACCCAGTGGATTTGCATTCTTTCTTCAAGAAAAGTCACCTCTGTTGACTGAAATTAGAATTTTCTATGATGATGACGATGCAGCCGCCGCGGTGGAGGCGGAAATGCCTGCTATCATAGCAGCCTGCTGTGCGATAATAATATTGCTGATACTTGTCGAAAGTGTTGCCGTCAATACCCCGTCTTTTACGCTCTCTGTATAGTCGCTCGCTACAATTGATGCCGCGAACAGAAGCAGCTCCTGCGTAGTAACAGACAGCGATCCAAATCCTTTTTTCGCCCTCAAAGTATCCTGCGCTTTACCTATGTCACGGGCAATCGTTTCGATCTCCACCGGCAGCAAGGCTAGTATTCCCAAAACCGGCAAGGTATAGGCTTTATCCAACTTGATTTTCTGCACCCGAAGTGTATCCCGCAAAACAAGAACGCGATCAGAAATACTATCGTCCGACTCTCCAAGTACCATCACCTGCGCCAAAGCCTGAACGCTATTTTTATCCCGAAACTCGCCCTTCAGCAGGCTGTGAATCTGCTCAATGCGCTCCGTTCCCGCCACAGTATCCAAATCCGTAAGCCCCAGCATAGCCGCAAATATATAATCATCTTGCCCGGTATAGAAGAAATGCCGGGCCTTCATTCCATCGTAAAAGCTCCGTGTGCGGGTCACCACATTCCTGTAATCAGAAGCGTCAGATTGTGTCGCAATAATATATGCAGCAATCACAAGAAAGTCGGAAGCGCGCAGCTTTACACCTTTCAGCAAGTCGTATACTTTCATCGTTTCCCTTAATACATCCTGCAGATTGGCAGACAGCGAAAGCATTGCCGCTAAACTTAATGCCATATTCCCCCGAAAGGTAGAAAATGCGCCCGTGCTCTGCTTAATCAAAGCGTGGCACTGCCTGATTGCTTCACAATCAATCGTTTTGCCCTCCTGTGCGTACAGAAGTGCTGCCAACCGCTTTGTAAGGGCATTTTGCCAGGTAAATTCTTTTTTGATGATTTGCGCGTTATTCGCAAAAAGTTCCAACTTGTTTTCCCCTGTATATTTCATCTGAAAAACCTCCATAAATTCGAATCTATCCTTCTAAGGCTCTTTTACAGCATCATTTTATTAGAAAGCTTTGTATCACTCCATCCCAGGCTCTTTGCCCATGCACGCGCACCAGATGATTCCTCCTTGTCCCCTCCCTCATAGATGGTTCCTAAGAAATCAGCAAACCCACTTAATCCACCTACATCATCAAGCACAGATACACCCACTTTATTAATACAAACCGGTTTGTGCTTGCTTATTACGATGTCTTCTGCCTCTTCAAGCTCATATTCATCAATGATATTGTTCCTGAGAAGATCTTCGCAATCCTTATATTTGGTTATATTAACTTTCCAGTTATCGCCAAAGTCATAATTATAGATAATTTCTTCAGTTACAGGAAAATTTCCTTCTGGATTAACACCTTCACCTTGGGCCGCAAGAACTTCATTTACTTCTAATCGCTCTAACAGGCTTTCTGTTCCACCATCAAGAATAATAGATGAATTCATCTCCTGCAAGGTTAACTCAATTAATGGAGCTTTTTTTAATATTCGAATTTCAGAATTCTTATCTTGTTCTTTTCTTTTCCAGTAGTCACTGAAGGATTCCCTGACTTCCAACATTCTAAAACGCTCTAAGAGTATCTTTACATCTTGCCTTGCTGCTTCAGGATATTCCATTGTTCCTCCATATATATAAGGACCTGTGTATTTTTTCCTGAGCCAGACTTTTAAACTTCCCTTTTCATAGTCATCATCCCAGAAAACATCTGCTTCACATTCAGATGGAGGCTGAAACAGTATACCAACCAGATCAGACCAGCCTTTGACCGTCCCTCCTGTCAGTTTGTTATATATATCCTCCGGTAAATAAAAACTGCGCAGGTGCGAGTTTTGCCATCCAAATAACTTTTGAATTGCATAATGAAGATTGTGAAGCTGCATATCTGAAGGAATAAGAATATCCCTGGTTATGGATTCGCCACTTGCAGATTCGCCATATCT
>SAAM01000001.1 GCA_009929415.1 Clostridia bacterium
GTATCTTCAGGGAAAAACTCCACTCTTCTGAACTTGGTTGGTCTTGGCACGTCTATCCTCCTGTACATTAGCTGAATCCTCAGCAATAATATGTTATACATAGTTATAGTATCATATTTATCCAGGTAAAGTGAAAGAAAAACTATTTTCTTTGAAAAATAATTCAAAATATTAAAGGCGATAGTCCTCTGTATGATCCTTCAGATTCATTATAAAAACCACAACGATAACAGCATATGCTATGAAACTCCTGAAATATTCTCCAATGGCTATATCATTAAAAATAACTTTTCCGAACAGAGGAGATATTACAAAAACAAAATGGAACAATATGACTCCTATAAAAGCATTCCTTACATCCGCATTAAACAAACTCGCTCCGCCGGCAAGAAGTGCTGCACTTGCAAAAACGTCAATATTCATATGGCCTGTATAGACATTAACATTACCCATTTCAAGCATAAACATACAGTGTCCGACTGAGGCAAATACAGTAGACAATATTATCGCATATATCCTGACTTTGTCCGTGTCAATTCCCAAAATCCTTGCTTTTTCTATGCTGTCTCTCGTTGCCCTGAGACACACTCCAAATTTGGAATTTCCAATAAATGTAATCAATAAACCTATCATTACTATTACAGCTATATGCGAAAATGGGCTTGACATAAATACTGACTTAAGCGCATTTATATCCACCATATTCCTTACTCCTATACCTCTTGAAAGTATAATTTCACTGTTTTCGGGTTTTATAATAGTACCATAACCAACCATGTATATAAGCTGATATATATTGGTCGAAAGAAGCCCTACCACTATGCTTACAATCATCTCTTTTCCACGTGCCTTGTTGAGTATGATTCCAACTATATATCCAAATATCAGTGAGAGTATTGCAGAAGCTGCGATTACATAAATAAGGCCCAGTTGTCCATCTATACCTTTGTCAACAGCGCTTATTACAGCAGCCTGTGAGCACATAGCTCCGACTACAATACTGAAATTTAGCCCCATTCCGGCCCATATTGGTATTATAAGAGCCATTGCCGTAATGACATTCCTTATGAATCTTAGATAGACTTCATGCATAATGAATTTTCCACTTATATCTACTGCAGCAAATCCGGCTATGCCTATTGATAGAAATATCAGGGGCGCAGCATATTCTGTAATTATCATGCAAATTTCCGGCTTAATATTTTTCACTGTGTTACCACACCCTTTCTCTTCCACAAGAATGCAAATAGAATTATGCTGTTTGTTATTATCATTCTTACTATTTCTGCGAGCTCAGGCACCAGGAGTGTATTCGCAACCGGTACAGAAAGCAGAAATACCATCTGGTAAAGATAAGTACCTGCAACAGCATTTATTACAGATGATTTCCTTCCTGTACCTCCTCCGATAAGTATAGCTGATATTGCAGGAAATACCATCATTCTCGTCCCATCATACAGCTGTACAAATCCAAATGACTGGCTGTATACGCAAATGCCTGTAGCAGCTATCAAAGTTGATATTATTACGGCTTTTGTTCTTGTTCTGTCGATATCTATCCCAGAAATATAAGCAAATTTTATGTTCTCACGGACAGCACTCATTTCTCTTCCCATTTTTGTGTCTGCAATAAAATGTACTAGTAATGCAATTACTGATACAAATGCAATCAGCCCCAGAGGTATATAAAACTTTCCATTGCCAATCATCATGAATGAATCCAGTACCCCTCCGAAATTATCAGCAAGATTTATCTTTGGCCTCAATCCTTTACCACCTACGGGATAAAGCATTTTTCTGTTTGTAAAAGGAGCGATTATCCAGAATATGTTCATAAGAGGAACAAAAGCGTATCCAATGAATACAGAAGCTATATCCTCTTTCCCCTTAAGCCTGTTAATGATTCTGGCATATCCATACCCGAATGCAATAGAACATACCGCCGAGAAAAATACCGCTGCCATTAATCCCGTTAAGCCTGACATATTGAGCTGCAGCGCAATGCACATTCCGATAATGCCCGCACTTATGCCAATACTCATACCGAAATTCAGGCCGATTCCACAATTTATCATTGGAATAAGAGATATCACAAAAATAGCATTCATTCCCCACTTTACAAGTGATTCATTAAATATCCCCGAAAATGATATCCCTGTTTTTAATGCTAATAAAAGCATAATAATCAGATATAACGAAATAATTAAAGTCGGAAAATGATTCATGATTCTATCTGCTTTTAATTTTTTCATTACTCCTCCCTAATCCCGCTATAGCATAGCCTAATTCTTCGTAAATATCATCATCATTGTCAAAAATTTTGCATATTTCACTTTCATAAGCAACCGCTATTCTGTCGCAAACTCTCATCAATTCCTCAATCTCACTGCTTGCGATTACAAATGTAATCCCATGGCTTTTATTCAGATCCAGTATGGTTTTGAGTATAACCTCTTTAGAATAAATATCTATTCCTCTGGTTGGCTCTCCTATGAAAACCAGCTCAGGATTTCCTGTAAGTGCTTTTGCAATACATACCTTCTGCTGATTTCCACCGCTTAACCTTGTAACCGGCTGACCTGGTCCTTCACATTTTATATTGAGGCTTTCTATCATGGCTTTTGTATGCTCATGAACTTTATTTTTTGAAACAAACCCTGTAAATTTCGATACAAACATTGATTGTGACGCTATGGCAGCAGTCGTTATATTGCTCTCTATAGAAGCATTAAGCATCAGACCATGGGTCTTTCTTTCATCAGGCAGAAACATTATTCCTCTCCTTATTATGTCTTTTGGATTACTGCCTGAAATATCGTCCTGGTTGCTTCCAAACAACACTGATCCACTGTTTTTTCCAAGCTTCATAACTCCATATCCAAGCATGGATTTCCCATGGCCAGAAAGACCTGTAATTCCAAATATTTCACCTTTTAATATCTCCAGGTTTATATTTTGGAGTTTCTCATTCCCAAAGCTGAAACTGCAGTTTTTAAAAGAGATAACAGGATATTTATCTTTGTCGTTATTCTTACTCACGTATCTCTCTGATTTTATTATCTTTCTTCCAATCATAGCATCTACAATTTCGTTAAGGTCATAGCCTTTTGAAGGCAAGGAGGATACTTCAAGCGTCTTTACTCCGTCTCTGAGGACTATTATTCTGTTGCAGAGCTCCGTGACCTCATCCAGCTTGTGTGAAACAAATATTACGGATATCCCTTTTGATGCAATTTTTTTGATTATCTCCATCAATATCAGCGAATCCTCTTTATTGAGAGATGCAGTCGCTTCGTCCAGAATAAGCAGCTTTAATCCAGGTTTGTCAGTTTCTCTGAGAACCTCAACAAACTGTTTCAGGTTAAGACTTATATTTTTTATGTAATCACGTGAATTGATTGAAAGACCATAGTCGCCGATTATTTCATCCACTTCCCTGATATCCTTTTTTGAATTCAGATAACCTAATATCTTAGTATTTTCTCTTGTTATCTTTATATTCTGACTTACAGTCATATCATCAATCAGGGATAGCTCCTGATGTACCATTCCAATGCCGTAATCATTTGCTTCATAAGGATTCTTTATTTTAAGCTCTTTTGAATCCAGGAAAATCATCCCTTTATAATCTCTTGTCTCTTCACTTCCATATATAGTTTTTAAGAGAGTACTTTTGCCAGAACCATTTTCCCCTACTATTCCAATAATCTCGCCTTTATTTACATGAATGCTTACATGTTTAAGCGCATGATGTTCTCCGTACTTCTTTGATAAATCAGTTATTCTTAACAACTTGACCTCCATATTTAATTATTCCTAAAAAAAGACAGCAAAGCCTTTTGGGCTCTGCTATCTGCTTTATACTTCCGATATTTTGTTAATAGAATATCGAATCCATTATCATCATATAATAATTATGCTTCTGTCCATCCTTCGTTGAATCTTTAAAATAATCCTGGAAATCTGCACCCACTCCAAATATCTCCGTTGCAAAGCCATTAAGGTATTCTGTACTGAGAACATCTTCAGGCGTAAGCGAATTATCAATCATTTTCTTAGAAAGCTCTACTGCAAATTCAGGAAGGAATATAGTAGCTGGAATTGGCCATCCTGAAAGTCTCCCAGTCATACCCGCTTCAGCTGCTTTTTGCGTTATCATCTCATTTATTTTTTCGAAATTACCTGCGTCTTCTTCTGAAATCTCGAGGTTCATTACAGTTGGAAATGCCTGCGTAGGCGTAGGACAGCACTGTTCAGCAACAATGAATTTAAGCTTGAGTGCTTCGTCAATTATTACATCATACATAGGACAGTTGCTTCCAAAGATATTTGTATCCAGACCATATTTTTCAATCTGTCTGGGAATATCCTCTCTCAGAAACTGCTGCATCGCTGCCACACCATCTCCCGCCTGAGGATCCGGAGTCACTACCTCAACAAACTCCAGACCAAGCTTGTCACAGGTTTCTTTCATCATTTCTTTACGCTTTGATATTGACTCTTTCGCCAGATGAGTTGGGAAAGAATAATGTATAAATGTTTTTGCTCCCATTTCAGCTGACTTTTCAACTATCGTCTGACCTCTTCTTGCCCAGTCAGTATCCAGATTTATGTCTATATATTCGGACATCATGTCAGGGTCATCCCAGATAGGAGCAGTCAAAGTAATTATTTCACTGTTTTTCTCCTTAACCTTCTGAAGCGCAGGAAGAAGCCCTGACTGTCCTGAGACTACAACTATCGCCTTCATAGAAGGATCATCAGCAAGACTGGTAATCTGGCTTATGGCAGTTTCAATTTCAACATTGAAGTCTTCAGGAAGCACTACATGTTCAACGATACCCGGATATTTTGCAACCATATTCTCTCCGGCTCTGAACTCATCTTCACTTGATGAAAGAGACGGTGTAACTATTCCTATTTTGTAGCTGTCTGTAGCTTCGGCTGAGCTCTGTTCGCTGTTGCTGCATCCTGCAACTGAAAGCATCATAATGCAGATGATGATAAAACTTATCATTCGTTTCATTTTCATTTCAAATTCTCCTCTTATGTATTAATTTTATTCACAACAATAACAATTGTAAGACATAATATTCAAATACACAAATAGAAAAATTTTATTAATGAAATAGAATTGACTTATATCAATATCGCCGATCTCTTGATTTAGAGCATTTCAATAAACGCAGCCAGCCTGGTTCTCAGCTGCCCCTCATCAGATGAGCTGTAATCTGTTTCTATCCTGATATGAGGTACGCCAAGAGAGTTAGATATACTTTTCGTTATCTCAGATTCAATATTGTAGGTATGACATGCCTGCAGTATTATCTCCACTACCCCGTCAATTCTATATTCCTCAATCAGCTCTTCAATATGATTCATACGGTTTGTATTTGGACTTATTACAGAACATCCGATAGACAGATAGCGATCCGCAATCGCTTTTACAATATCCTGGGAATCCGGGTCAATCAATTTTCCTGCATTCTTTACGCCGCCGCAGTTTTCAAAGCATACTACAACGCCGCCTTCTTCATCGATGAATCCTACGGTCTTCTCAATTACTCCTCCCATAGGGCAGCCCGTTATGAGTATTCTTTTTGCATCAGGAGATACCGGTCTTAACCCCTGGTTGTATGATTCAACAGTATTGTCAATAAGCGATCTCAGCTTCTCACACTTACCCTCCATATCAAACTCGTAATTAAGCCCGTCCAGCACAGTACCCATATCTATGCCTTTAAGAGGAGGAGGAACAAGCTTTCCCAGTTCAAGAAATTTCAGATGAAGTTTCCTGTATTCATTTCTGTCTTTTACCTTTTCTCTCAGCATCTGATCCGTAATTTCTATATCAAACTCATTCTCGAGCCTTTTTCTCAGGAGCTCAACTTCCTCAGCCCACATACTCCACGAACTTTCTCTTTCAACAGATTGCGGTAGCTGCATTACATGAAGATTCTTTGTTTTGCCCATAAGCTCGAACATTTTTTTCTTGGCATCACATGTAGTCTCCCCTATTATTATGTCCGAAAAATATGTATATGGACATTTATCTGTTATTGCAAAACCATAGCTTGATTTTACCATTGGACATATATTTTTCGGTAAATGTGCCTCTGCATCAATAATAGGCTCCTCACTTGAACCACACAGACTTACTGGCATAGCTCCGGATGCTTCTATGATCTCGAGAGGTGTAAACGCGCAGAATATACCTGCAATCTTACCTCCATCTTCCTTGATTTTTTTCGCTTTCATAAATCCGTTTCGTCTTGCCTCAGCATATTCCTCAAAATCCTTCGGCATTAATTTAATTTCCATATCTCTTTCCCTTCTCACTGTCTAATTATTTTTCAGGTTTTTGCGCCATGACTGTCTGCTTTTGCTAATCATGAGCATCCTGAAGCATAACTATTATAATACATAAGTAAGAGAACCAAGGCATTGAATGAGAATTTTGCTATAGTTTTTAATTATAGATGGTATATCTTAATTTTATATCTGAAATCAGTGTGAACCAAGCTCAAAACAGTCATATGCCAGTTTCAGTATTCACTTCATTATATTTCAAAATTGTTTGTTTACTAACATGACGAATGTGGTATAATTATGAAAAGTGTGATTAAAAAGCACTTAAGTGTTTTCGCTTTTCATATTGCTAAGGAGGACTTAAAATGAGCATGTTTTGTTATCAATGCCAGGAAACTGCAAAAGGCACAGGTTGCGAAGTCAGAGGTGTATGCGGTAAAAATGAAGAAGTAGCCAAGCTGCAGGATTTACTTATCTATGCAAACAAAGGAATATCAGAAATAGTAATAAAGGGAAATGTTGATGTTAATTCTATTTCAGAAATCAATCATGAAGTACTTAAAAGTCTTTTCATTACAATCACAAATGCCAACTTTGATGAAGCTGCAATAGAAAAGCAGATAAATCACGTGATCGCGCTAAGAAACGATCTCAGATCAAAATCTGGTTCAGCTGAATTAGGCGATGCTGCGATGTTTGAAGTGACTGACAGGGCATCTATGGTAGAAAAAGCTTCCAAGGTCGGAGTGCTTTCTACAGAAAATGAAGATGTCCGTTCACTCAGAGAAATGATAATCTACGGACTTAAGGGTATGGCTGCCTATACACACCATGCGCTTAATGCAGGAAAGGAAAACCCTGAAATAAGTGCATTCATTTATGAGGCTCTTGCTGCAACACTCGACGATACTCTTTCAGCAGATGACCTTGTTGCTCTTACACTCAAAACTGGACAGTTCGGAGTAAGTGCAATGGCACTTCTGGACGAGGCAAATACTTCCAAGTACGGAAATCCTGAAATAACAAATGTTAACATAGGCGTAAGAAGCAATCCGGCTATTCTTATATCAGGCCATGACCTTACTGATCTCGAGATGCTGCTTGATCAGACAAAAGGAACTGGCGTAGATGTATACACTCACAGCGAGATGCTTCCTGCTCACTACTATCCTGCCTTCAAGAAATATGACAACTTTGCCGGAAACTATGGAGGTTCATGGTGGAGACAGGTTACTGAGTTCGAGACTTTCAATGGACCAGTTCTTTTCACTACAAACTGTATAGTCCCTCCTAAAAAAGAAGAAATCAGAGATCGCATATTCACAACCGGTGCAGCTGGATATCCAGGAAGCATGCATATCGAGGCAGATGAAAATGGCAAAAAGGACTTTTCAGCTATAATCGAAATGGCCAAGTCATGTCCATCACCAACAGAAATCGAATCTGGATCAATCGTGGGCGGATTTGCTCATAATCAGGTGTTTGCTCTTGCAGACAAGGTGGTTGATGCTGTTAAATCCGGCGCAATAAAGAAATTCTTTGTTATGGCTGGATGTGATGGCAGAATGAAGTCAAGAGAATACTATACTGAGTTTGCTGAAAAACTTCCACAGGACACTGTAATCCTAACCGCTGGATGCGCAAAATACCGTTACAACAAGCTTAACCTTGGAGACATCGGTGGAATCCCAAGAGTACTAGACGCCGGTCAGTGCAACGACTCCTACTCACTTGCAGTCATCGCTCTCAAGCTTAAAGAAGTTTTTGGGCTTGAGGATATAAATGATCTGCCTATAGCATACAACATAGCATGGTATGAGCAGAAGGCAGTCATAGTTCTTCTTGCGCTGCTGTACCTTGGAGTTAAGAACATCCATCTTGGACCTACTCTTCCAGGATTTCTTTCTCCAAACGTAGCAAAAGTACTGGTTGAAAAATTTGGTATTGCCGGAATCGGAACTGCAGAGGATGATATCAAACTGTTTCTTTCTTAATATGAATTAAGATAATATAACCTAAAAAAAGGAAAAAGCTGTAATTTCACATACAGCTTTTTCCTTTGCTATTTTGCTATAGAATATCTATCTTTTTGGATCTGTCCTCGGCTTTCTTCTTAGGTATCGTAAGGCTTAAAACTCCATTGTCAAGCTTTGCAGCGATTCCCTGCTCATCCGCATCTGCAAGGTATATGCTTCTTTTCAACGAATTGCACTTTCTTTCTCTGTGAATGTAGTTCTTCTTGCTATCTTCAGTGGATTCTTCTCTCTCGATTGATATCTGAAGCCTTCCATGGTCCATCTTAACTTCTATCTCTTCTTTCTTAACTCCAGGAAGCTCGGCTTCTACAAAATAATCATTTTCATTTTCCTGTACATCCATTCTGAAGGTTTCTGCAATGATACCTCTTTTTTTCCACCATCTGTCATCAAAAAAATCATCAAGCATGTTGTCAAAATTGTTAAAGTCTGACATAAGAAGATCATTTTTCCTTCGGTTCATAGGAACAAGACCTAGCATGATTATCACCTCTTTCTTTAAACACAGCTTTCCATTAATATTTTACCCTTATTTCTTCAGTTTAATCAAATCAGAACTACCAGAATAAACTAAACCTTGAAGAGCCCGCCAAGAGCATCACTGAGACCACCTGTGACTTCGCCAAGAGGATTGTTTATGCCTTTATTTTCACCTTTTCCTCCACCTCTTGCCTTATTTATTTCATCAGCCATTCTGCTGAAAGGAAGAGATTGAAGCCACACTGTACCTGGTCCCTTCAGCGTTGCCATGAATATTCCCTCGCCTCCAAAAACTCCGCTTTTTATATCTCCGGCAAATTCCACATCATAGGAAACCGATTCGGTTATTGCAACAAGGCATCCTGTATCTATCCTCAGCATGTCTGTATCAGAGAGTTCCTTTTTGATTATAGTTCCGCCCGCGTGAAGGAAAACAAGCCCGTCACCTGAAAGCTTCTGCATTATAAATCCCTCTCCGCCAAACAGTCCTACTCCGATTTTTTTCTGAAGAAATATGTCGACTTCAACACCCCTTGCAGCACATAGAAATGCTCTTTTCTGGCATATCAGCCTGCCTCCAAACGCCTTAAGCTCTACAGGGATTATCTTGCCAGGATATGGGGCTGCAAAAGCTACAAAAGACCTGTTTTTCCCCGAGTTTGTAAAAAGCGTCATGAATATGCTCTCTCCTGTCAGAGCTCTCTTTCCCGCTCCTGTGAGCTTATTCATGAGAGTGTCCTGCTTATCTTTTATGCTGCCATCACCAAGTATTGTCTCCATAGTAATATCTGCATTCATGTAAGTCATCGCGCCTGATTCCGAAATCACGCTTTCCCCAGGGTCAAGCGTTATTTCAACAAGCTGCATGTCATCTCCGTGCAATGTGTATTCTATTTCATCTGCGGCTTTTTTGAATTCCATTGATTCAAGGACAATATCCCCCTGAAGCTTGCTTCCACAGTTTGTACAGAATTTCGATCCCTCCGGAATCGAGCTTCCGCAATTTGTACAGAACATAAATTCACCTCATTTCTGATCATGCAAGCGGCATGACAATTTTTGTTAAAAATTCATTTTCAGGAAAACCAGGACCGTTGTAGTAATACTCATACACGGTTCCCTCAGACTTGAGTCCGCTATTTTCAAGCCACTCAGCCATTTCATTGTAAGTTCCCGTCATTTCTGAATATGGACCTCTGTACATACAGAAAATTACTTTACCGGCTTTGATTACACCCGGCTTGATTTCGCCCTTTTCCGGTATTTTCTGAGATACAGGAAAGCCTATCTCAACATCCAGATGCTGCATATCCATGTTGTGGTAGGCAACAAATGGAACATCCTCAACATAAGCTTCGATATCCTTGAGATATTTTTCGATTTCTTCATAGCAATAGCCTATAACACCCGGCAGGTCGTCTACTTTTACAGTTTTTCTTATTACTAGTGTCGGCTGATCACGCCTTTGAAGAATTTCAATATTAGACATTTTAGGCATACACAGACCACCTTTCATATATTTTAGCTTATATATACCCTATGTAATTATTATTAAAAATATATCCGTTTTATGTAACAAAAAAACAGGAACAAGTCCTGTTTTTTAAATTTGCTGTATATGATTACTTCTGCTCTCCGAAGAATAGGTTTATGTCGTCTTCTACTGTTCCGATTCCAGCAATACCAAAGTTTTCAACAAGTACTTTTGCAACATTTGGTGAAAGGAATGCAGGAAGAGTTGGTCCAAGATGGATGTTCTTAACTCCAAGGTACAGCAGCGCAAGAAGAACTATGACCGCTTTCTGCTCATACCATGCTATGTTGTATGCTATAGGCAGATCATTTATATCCTCAAGCCCAAATACTTCTTTCAGCTTGAGAGCGATTACTGCAAGTGAGTATGAATCGTTGCACTGTCCTGCATCAAGCACTCTTGGTATTCCGCCGATATCTCCGAGGTTAAGCTTGTTGTATTTGTATTTTGCACAACCAGCCGTAAGGATTACTGCGTCTTTAGGAAGCGCCTGTGCAAAATCTGTATAGTAGTTTCTTGATTTAGCTCTTCCGTCACATCCTGCCATTACTACGAATTTCTTTATTGCCCCTGTCTTAACAGCATCTACAACCTTATCTGCAAGTGCAAGAACCTGTGCATGAGCAAATCCGCCAACAATTGATCCAGTCTCAATTTCAACCGGTGAGTCGCATTTCTTTGCAAGCTCGATTATTGCTGAGAAATCTTTCTGATCTCCGATTTCTCCTGGTATATGAGCACATCCAGGGAATCCTGAAGCTCCTGTAGTGAACAGACAGTCCTTGTAGCTGTCTTTTGGTGGCACTATACAGTTTGTTGTCATCAGTATTGGTCCATTGAATGATTCAAACTCTTCTTTTTGTTTCCACCATGCATTTCCGTAGTTTCCAACAAAATGAGAGTATTTCTTGAATGCAGGATAGTAATGAGCTGGGAGCATTTCGCTGTGGGTATAAACATCAACTCCTGTTCCCTCAGTCTGCTCAAGAAGCATCTCAAGGTCTCTGAGGTCATGGCCTGAAACAAGTATTCCAGGATTTTTTCCTACTCCTATGTTTACGCTTGTAACCTCAGGATTTCCGTATGTCGAAGTGTTTGCCTTATCAAGCATAGCCATTCCTGAAACTCCGTATTTTCCTGTTTCAAGTGTAAGCGCAACAAGATCATCAGCTGAGAGAGTATCATCAAGTGTTGCTGCAAGAGCTCTCTGAAGGAATGCATCTACTTCTACATCATCTTCTCTGAGTACATTAGCATGCTTTGAATATGCTGAAAGTCCCTTTAATCCATATGTTACAAGTTCTCTAAGTGAACGGACATCTTCATTCTCTGTAGAAAGTACGCCTACCGTTCTTGCTTTTGCATCCCACTCGCTCTTGTCAGCATTCCATGTAGCAGCTTCTGAAAGTCCAGCCTTGTCGTCAAGCAGGTTAAGTAATTCGTTTCTTGCATCTAAAGTTTCCTGAATCTTTGCAACTATTGCTTCGTCATCAAAGTTTGCATTTGTGATTGTAGTGAAAAGATTTAGAGTTATAAGGTGGTTCACGTCTTTAGAAACTTCCTTGCCTTCTTTTCTGAGTCTTGTAGTTATTTCAGATATTCCCTTGCTTGCCCATACAAGAAGATCCTGCATTGCAGCTACCTGAGGGTTCTTTCCGCATACTCCCATTTTTGTACATCCTGTGCATCCAGCTGTTTCCTGGCACTGATAGCAAAACATTAAATTTTCCATGTTATTCTCCTTTAGATTTATATTATTTTTTTGTAATCGTGTGAATTAAGTTTTTAGCAAACTTATCTTGAATACATAATATCATCTGCAAAAAAATAAATCTGTAACCAATGTTACAAATCTATTTTTTATAATGATTTTTTAATGAAATCAGTTTTAAATTGTAAAATAATTAATATTTTATGCCTTTCCAGTACATTGGAGAGCTTACCTGTGCCTTCTCAGAGAGCTGCACTCCTTTAAGAGCCCATTTTCTGTATTCTTCAAATCCAGTTCTGTCTATTATATAGCCTATATGCTCTTTTCCTCCCGGTGCTTCCTTATCAATGTACTCGGTAACATAGTCATAGGTATTGAGGATTATCCTCGTTATACTTGATTCATCTGCCCATTTTATGAAATCTTCACCCAGTCTTGGATTTTTCTTTCCCGTTCTTCCCATGAGCGTAAATCTGTAATATTTTTCTTCACTTCTTGTCCATGCCGAATTAGGACAGCTGAGTACACACTCTCCACATCCAATGCATTTCGATTCATTTCTTCTTGGCCTGAACTTAACAGTTTCCAGTGCTTCAACTGATTTTTTCTTACATACTTTCACGCATGCGCCGCAGCTGATGCATCTGTCTGGATCAAACTGAGGTTCAGTCATGCCCATGATACCAAAATCGTGCATGCGGACCTTTGCACAGTCATTTGGACATCCTGTAAGCGCAATCTTGAAATGAAGATCATTAGGAAATATAGCTTTTTCTATGCGCTGAGCAAATGCAGATGTATCGTAGCATGCATAAGGACATACTCTGTTTCCTATACAGGCAGTTACATTTCTCGTTCCTGCAGCAGAATACCCCGTGCCCGGCTCAACCTGATTTATATCCAGACCTTCAATTATGGGCTGGAGAAGCTCATTCACCTCAGGCATGTCTTCAAATTTTATGCCCGGTATCTCAAAGCCCTGTCTGCTTGTTATATGAACTGTTCCATTACCGTATGTCTGAGCTATGTTTTGAATCGCGGACAGATACTTTGCATCAAGATGCCCTCCTGGAACTCTTATCCTTGATGCAGTTATGCCTCTGTGCTTGGTTATTCTGAATGCATTCTTTTTTAGTTTCTTAGTATTTATATCCATATCCCTCATCCTTTTCTAATCTATCAAAGTCTTGCCTTTAGTATAGTTGAACACCGGACCTTCAAGACATACGTATACATCGCCTATTTTACAGTGTCCACACTTTCCAACTCCACAGCACATCTTTCTTTCCTGGGATATCCATATGTTTTCTTCTTTGAATCCGTAATCCAGAAGACCCTGCGCAGAGAATCTCATCATTGCCGGAGGCCCTACTACAATTGCATTCGCATTCGCAAGATCCTTTATTTCGAGCTTAGGTATATACTGCGTGACAAGACCAATCTGACATGATGTATTATCTTCTGCGCAGTCCACTGTAAGTATTACGTTCATGTTCTTTTTCCAGCTGCCAAAATCCTCGAGGAACAAGATGTCATTAGGAGTCTTAAAGCCTGCTATGAGAGTCATTCCCTTAAGCTCGTCTATATTTTTGCTGAAATAATCTACAACTCCTCTTACGGGTGATACGCCTGTTCCACCCGCAATAACCACAAGCTCTTTCTCCTTGTAGAGATTTACGTCAAACCCGTTTCCATATGGGCCTCTCATGAAGAAATGCTGGCCTTCATAAAGCTCAAATACTTCATTCGTAACCTTTCCAACTTTTCTTATAGTCAGATCTACCGTACCTTCACCTATTCCGCTGACAGATATTGGCGCTTCTCCATATTTTGGTATTGATACCTCAAAAAACTGACCCGGCTTTACATCTCCCTCAAATGCCATCCTGAATGTATATTCAATATCCGTATGTTTTATTATTTTTTTTATTTCTGATGAAAATGGCACATAGTTATTTTCCATCTCCAGTTACCTCCTTCATGGCTGCTTCAAGCTTGTTTATAGTATTAGAGAATGAAATATATTCCGGACATACATCATCGCACCTTCCGCATCCGGTACACATGTGATATCCATTTCTCTGTTTGTAGTCAAGAACCTTGTGGAGCACCTTGAATCTCATCCTCTGACCATTTTTCTGCCTGTAGCTCCCTCCTCCTGCAACGTCAGTGAATCCATCTACCATGCATGACGCCCATACTCTCCTTCGTTCTCCGACTTTTCCGTTATCTGTGTAGAAAATATCCTGCATGGTAAAGCAGGTACAGGTAGGACAGACGAAATTGCATCTTCCACAATCTATGCAGCGGCTGTCATATTCATCCCACATGTTGCTTTTTGAGACTTCAATACCCAGATTTTCCGGTATACTTACTCTCACCTTATTCTCTGTCACATAATCCGGTATTACCTCAATTTCTTCAGATGAATAGACTTTAAAAATCTCTGCCCATTCTGACTCTCTGCAGTCAACATGATAGTCTCCATCTCTCATATCAAGACTGAAGCTATAATTTTCTGATTTGCTTGTCTCCATGTCTACGCAGAAACAGTTCTCAAAAGATTCCCTGCATCCGATCAGAGCAAATTTAACCTTGTCTCTAAGCCTTTTGTAATAAAAGTCTTCAGGTCCGTTTGAAAGATACATATCATCCAGTCTTCTTAAAGAATGAAGATCACAGCTTCTTAAAAACACAATTGTCTTTTTCTGTTCTTCCTCAGCAGACTTTACCTGATTTTCAGTAAAATAAAAAAGTGTTTCTGAAACCGGAAAAACAATTTCCTTAAAGGAAAACTGCGATTTTTTGTCTAATACTATTTCATCTATGCTTTTTATCTCTCCATAACGAATTAAATCCGTATCGGAAAAATGTCCCATTCCCTCAAAGCTTTTAGGAGCAAATAGCCTGTATTCCCTGCTCAGTTCACTCAGTACGGAGTTCATACCCGAACTGCTTAATTTATAACCCATACCTATACCTCTTTCTTTTTTGATATCAAATAATATGGAATCGCTACAAACAGTATCCCTCCTGCCATGTTGCCAAGAGATACAGTCAATATGTTATACATGTATCCAGAAAAACTCACAGCAGATTCAAAAGGGGCCAGCAGCGATATTGTAAGGAGTGTCATATTTGCTATGCTGTGCTCATACCCGGATGTAATAAATGCATACAGACACCAGAATATTATAATGAGTTTTCCACTTTCGCTCTTGCATTTAAAGCTGCACCATACTGCAAGGCAAACCAGAATATTGCATAACAGTCCTCTTAAAAAAAGAGGAATGAAGGGTATGCTCATTTTTGCCGCAGATGCTGAAGCAATAAACTCTCCTGTCGGTCCCTGTGCAAAGCCTGCTGCATAAAATAACAGAGCCATTATTATCGAACCAATCCAGTTTCCTATGTAGCATACAATCCACAGCTTAAATACCTGTGACCACTTAATCATTCCTGACATGGCCCCAGCGGTCAGTACAAGATTGTTGCCCGTAAAAAGCTCAGAACCAGCCATTATGACAAGGCTCAGCGCTATTCCAAAAGATATTCCCATGATGATTTTTGCATGTGGCTGACCTGACAACAGTCCCCCTACATTGAATATAAGTGCAATCCCCAGGCCAACATAGAGTCCGGCCAGCATGGAAGCAATAAAATAACCAGATGGATTTTTTTTGAAAAAATCACATTTTGCCTTTGCTGCATTTGTAATTGAAGAAAATTCCTCAGCAAACATAACTACCTCCTTGTTTAATATTTAGCAAAATTATAACAGCCATACAGAATCTCTGTTGTGATTAAAATCACGATTCCTGAAAATATCTTAACAAATTCTCTCTATTTTTAATTATAAATCTGTTCTTACGGACAACTATAAGATCATTATCGCTTAAGAGCTTTACATATCTTGATACGGTTTCTCTTTTTGAGCCAACGAGGTCTGCAAGATAAGTTATGCTCATGTCAAAGTCAATCATCGTTCCTTCATCACATTGTCTCCCATGGTCTGCAGACAGCTTCCACAGCTTTGCTGCAATCTGCTTGTCCAGCCTTACAATATTAGACGTATTTTTCATCTGGTGATACAGTCTCCTTATCTTTAGAGCCATAGAGTCCATTACAGCCTTTGAGAGGTCGAAATCCCGACTCATGGCAAGCAGCATAATGCTCTTCGGAATTATAAGTATGCTGCTGTCAGTTAGAAGTTCACAGTTTATAGATGCAAATTTATCCTGAATCATAACCTCATTAAGAAACGCCCCACTGCCATATATGAATATTACTTTCTTCTCATGACGGCTGTTCAGCTTGTAGAGCGCCGCCTTTCCTCTTATTACAAAGTAGAAATTACTGACCTCTTCCCGGTCAATAAAAATATGTTCGTTCTTTATGTAGCTTCTTACACCTGCCGATAACGCCAGAAAGTCAAGAGTGCTTTCATCGCGATCCTTGAATATATCAATTCTGTGCAGGTATTCTTTTATGTTCAGCATAATTCAAGCTCCTTTAATTAATTCTTAATATAATTTTTGTTTTTTAAAAATGGCTTTAATTCACGGTTGATGAACTAAAGCCATTTTCTAAATCTAACTATTCATTTGTTTTACTGTTAAGTTCCACTATTTCTGATTTCTGATCATTCGTTAATATTTTGTCTGTTATTGCAGCTATCATGAATATACCCATAATACTCAATACTAATCTAATTGCCATGAAATTTATTCCCATGCTTGCCGCCTCAAATGTAAGCAGCGGAATTTTGGTGGTTGACCAGGCACCAACAAGTATCAGAACATTAAAGAGGCTGCTGCCCTTCCTGATCATCAGAGCAGCTACCGGAAATGACGCATACAGTGGTCCTGCAGCTGCACTCCCCAGAAGAAATGAAATCAGTATACCTTTGAATCCTGACCCTTTTCCAGTTAATCTTATCATCGTGCTTCTGTCAACCCAGACATCAAGAAGCCCTAACAGGATAAATATTGGAGGTATAACCGAGATCATCTCTTTAATATTACTGCCTGTTATGCTCAGTATCATTGCTCCTTTAGCAGAATCTGCAAGGTATATTATAAAAGTAAGCATGATAAGCAGTATCGAAAATTTATATCTTTTTATTAAATTTATCATAATATAGCTCCTATTACTATTGCAACAATTATGGAAAAAGCAAATGCAGAAATGTTTCTTATCAACGTTGCTTTTTTGCCAAAGATCTTAATTTCCATTGGTACCGTAACTATTCCAACCATCATGAGCGTTGATACAAAGGCTGCAATCTGCATGTAACCGGCACCATTTTTAAGCAGCGCAGATGCGAGTGGAAAGGCTATAAATCCCGGAATCAGAGTAACTGATCCCAACAGGGCAGCAGTAATTGTCCCATACCATCCTGAGCTTGAACCTATTAGGCTCGAGATATTCTCAGGGCTGAGATATGACAGAGCCAGTCCTATGATTAAGAGAATGGATAAAAACTGAGGCAATATGTTTTCAAATGATTTCCATGATTTTTTAAGCGCTATCTTCGTTTTCTCCCTGTCTTTATAGAAAGAAATTCCAAGCCCTATAACAGCTGTAAAATACAAGATTGATGTAAATGACATAATTTCTCCTTCATATAAATTAATTATATATCTGATAATATGAATATAATATAACAAAACTAAATATAAATCAATATATTTATATATTACGTTATTGAGACGTAAGTGTCAGTAACCTTGGTTACATTTCCAATAAAAAA
Organism: Clostridia bacterium; assembly: GCA_009929415.1. Taxonomy (GTDB): domain Bacteria; phylum Bacillota; class Clostridia; order Peptostreptococcales; family Filifactoraceae; genus Proteocatella. Next base: position 17,823 of record SAAM01000001.1, read on the forward strand.
GACCGAAAAGCGATGAGCTTATCAGTCCTGATAAATATTCTTATGAATTGCTTTTTACATGTGCTGCTACTTTTACGTCTTCTCTGGATATATGACTGAAGAACCATCCTGAAATAAGGTTGTTGATTCGTCCGACTAAAGCTACATTGGGTCCCTGAGTTTCTAAGTCAGAAACTAGATTTTTGACTTCCTGAACAAAAAACTCATGAAGTTTTTTATGATTGTTATAGTCTGGATAATTGCTTTTCATCTGAAGCTTTTCTTCATCGCCGAAATGTTTCTTTGTGTAGTTCAATAGAAATCTTCCCGTCTTTACTATCTCTTCTCTACCTTTTCCCTCAGAGCATGCTTTCAGAAGTTCATTTGCTGCATCCACAAGCTCCTTATGTTGATTGTCAATTACTGTATTTCCCGTAGTTAAACTGTCTTTCCATTTAAATGCCATGACTACCTCCAAAATAAATAGCTTATTAATAACTATTATCAATAATACCACTAATACACGATATTATCAACCTGCTAAAAATATTTTTCTGCTTCTTTTCTCAAAATAAATACCTTATCGAGCTTTCAGCTTAATGCAACATAGATCTCAATAAAGATATCATCGACACTTACAACCGATCTGTAAACTTCATCATTGCTGAGTGCTATATCTACGTCCATACCCTCAATCAGTGCGGGAACCGAAATATCCACAGTCCTGCCCATACGTGAAAGTGTCGTAGCCGAATTTGCGGTAAGCATGTTTGCAAGCTCTGATATCGCGCTTTTTGTCATTTCATCAAGCGTATCGACAGGCATTCCCATCATCATCTTTGAAGCCGTTTTCATAGAACTTGCCTTATCCATTATATAGACTATGTTCCCCCTGAGTTCTCCAACCACTCCTACTGTAAGCATTACGCCTGAAGCAGTTATTTTCTTGTTTACTGTTTCTATATCAGTGCTTGTGATATTTTCAAATCCGAGCTGAGGCATCACATCATATACTGTTTTTATAAAGGGACTTATGTTATTTAGATCCATTTTGTGTCCTCCATTTTAAATCCCATGTTTATATAAAATTCTCCTATTTGAGAATCTATAACAAAAGATCGGTTATCGATCCCATCGAAATTTATGTTTATATCCTTTCCATGAAAGAGAGTAGGTGGAGAAACCCTTAGCCCGAAGGATCTGTTTATGCTGTTCAGCATTGAACATGTGTTTCCTGCTATTATATTTGCCATCTCATTAAGAACAGATACTGTCTTTTCGGTTTCTATATACAGCTCGTCAGAAATTAAATTTACAATTTTATCTGCTGTTTCATCCGAAATATCTATAAGAAATCTGCCACTGTGTCTTCCTATTATTCCTACAGTAACCGAAAATCCTGCAGATTTTCTGCAGGTTTCTCCGAAGAACGACTTGTCCGAGAACTCAACCTTGCCTTCAACTGCTCTTTTTATATAGTTATAGGCCGATTCTCTTACAGCTCCTTCATATGCTGAATTCAGCATATGAAGGAGCTCCTGACCCTCAAAAAGGTTTTCCAGGGCAGAATGAAGCTCACTCTTATCAACAGGCTTCTGTAAATATCCCTTTATTCCTGCAAGCCTTGCCTTTTTGACTATCTCATCATCCATCATGGAGCTCACGGCTATTATATTTGCATTTTTATTATGCTTGAGTATGTTTTTAGAACACTCAATACCATCACCATCAGGAAGCGTCATGTCCATTGTTATAAGATCAGGCATTACTTCCGCCGATATCCTTACGGCCTCCTTTATATTCATAGCCGAGCCGACAACCTCATGACCTTCCGACTCAAGCAGATTCTTTAATACCGCAATGGAGAACGCAGAATCATCGACTATCATTATTTTTAACTTCTTCATGCTTACCACCTTTATATTTATTATTTTATACATATATATTAACCAATATTGATACCGGATGTAAATCAATTTTTATTAAATTTCACCCTTACATATATTATGCTGCTTACAATCAGCAAAATGCATATGATTACCATATTTTCTATAAGCGGGTATCTTCCACTTAATCCCTGAGATGAAGCATGCCTTGCATATATTCCATAATATGCCCATATAAGAGTAAACCCGTACTCAATGTTTTTGTATTTCAATAAGGTAAGCAATCCTATTACCGTACCAATTAGAATAACAAATACCGTCCATATATCATCGCGTATTCCAAAGCCTCCCCATCCTTCACTTACAAGAAGTACCGTGAAATTGGCGATTGTCGCCACAGTTATCCATCCCAGATATATACTGAACGGAATTCTTATGAAAAATATCTGCTTTTTGTTTAGATTACGCTTGCTTATCTCTTTGTTTATATACAGAAGAGATACAAGTATTATTACCATGAAAATCATAGAAAGAGCAATAAAATTGTAATGCCACGATATTATCCATGCCGCGTTTGCAACTGACGATATTGTAAATGGTATCGCCAGCTTCTTAACCAGCCTTATGTTTACCTTGTCGGATATTCTCTTAAACAATCCATACTCGTAAAAAATATGAAGTGCAAGCAGGAAATATATCAATCCCCATATTGAAAATGTAAACCCTGCAGGCGTAAAAAGATTTTCATATGAGTCTGATATCTCTGATGTCCTCACTCCATTAATCGGTATAAGATTTGCAGAAATATTTGTCACAATCATCAATGCATAGCTTAATGAAGTAATAATCTTTATCATTCCATATTCCATTTTATGATTGTGCATCTTCATTCCCCCTTATTTCTTGCAGTACAGCATTTCAATGTGCGGTATCAAATCCTCCAGATATTCTTCAGATTCTATCTTAAATCCCAGATTTTTATAGAAATCAGTAAGATATGACTGAGCTGAAATTCTTATTTTTCTTTCATTCATGCTATGCTCTATAAAGTCAATCGCGCTTTTCATAAGATTTCCCGCAAGTCCATTCCCTCTGTATTGCGAATCAACCATTACCCTTCCTATTGAAACCTCATCATATGATATCCCTCTGTCCAGTATGCGAAGATAGCCTACCACTCGATCATCATCAAGCATGAATAAATGGTGCGCATGATAATCCTTTCCATCGACATCCTGATAGAGGCAGCTCTGTTCAATAATAAACACCTGCGCTCTGGCTCTGAGGATCTCATACAGCTCTTTTGCGGTCAATTCCCTGAATCTCTTTATTATAATTTCCATAGCTCCTCCTGTAACATACAAAACTGCTGAATATATGTATTATCTTGCTTATATTTTAATACCCAGATACTCAAATCATTATAGATACTTAAGCTAATAATTTACTCTTCCGTTTAGTGCAACACAAACAGGGTATATAAATTTTAAATTCTGTATACAAAAAGGAGGCTCTTATGAAACTTAAAGGTAAAGTCGCTGTAGTAACAGGTGCCAGTTCAGGTATGGGAAGAGAGATAGCATATGTCTTTGCAAAAGAAGGCGCAGTAGTGTATGCTGCAGCAAGAAGACTTGAGAAGCTCGAAGAACTTGCTGAGAAAACAAAAGACTTTGAGGGAAAGATAATTCCGGTAAGCAGCAATCTGATAAATCAGGAAGACGCAGAAAAGCTTATTGAGTATGCATATTCAGATTCAGGAAAGCTTGACATATTAGTTAATAATGCAGGTATTATGGATGATTTCAGCGGAGTTGGCGATGTAAATGATGAAATGATGAACAAAGTATTTGATCTCAATGTATTCGCTCCTTTCTACACAAGCAGAAAAGCTGTAAACATATTCCTTAAGGAAGGAAAAGGAGTAATTGTCAACATAGCTTCAATAGGAGGTCTGTACGGAGCAAGAGCCGGTGCAGTATATACTGCTTCAAAGCATGCGCTTGTTGGCCTTACAAAAAACACAGGATATATGTATGCAAAGAAAAACATAAGATGCAATGCAATCTGTCCGGGAGCTATCGAAACCGATATCGGCTCCGGAGAATACATGAAGCATGTAAATCAGGATGGCATGAACACTATAATGGCAAACATTGGTGGAAATCCAAGGAGTGGCAGCCCTTCTGAAATAGCTGAGATCGCGGTTTTCCTTGCATCTGATGAATCAAGCCTTATAAATGGTCAGTGTCTTGCTGCCGATGCAGGATGGACTGCATTTTAAAAAACTCGCATTCTAAAAAAACCTGCTGATTTTCAAATCAGCAGGTTTTAAAACTATATTGCTTATTTTTCCAGAAGATCTTCATATGGCCATTTGCTCTGTCCATTTTCAAGAATAAAAAGTCTCTCCGGAGCTATTCCTTTTGTCTCAAGGTATTCAATAGTTCTGGTTGCGCCACCAGCCCCACCAGGACATATAACTATTATAGGTTGGTCTCCCTGAAGGTCATCAATTACAACATCAAGTTTAGCTTTTTCTTCATCCGTCTTAACAGGATAAGCATGTGTCGGTATTGCACCTTTTATGTGATGAGCTTCCCACTCTTCCTCTACCTGGATATCAAGAAGTATCACATCTTCAGCATTTTCAATTGCATCCTTTGTCTGCTCTGCAGTATAGTAATTAAATGTTCTTTCCGCAGATGAATCTGTAGCCTGAGATTCTCCTGAATTTGATGAGCATCCTGTGAATACAAGAATTAAAGAAACTGCAAGCGCTGAAATTAATGTCAATTTTTTCATTTAAAACTCTCCTTTTTTTTGTAATTCTAATTTTGATACTTTGAACAGTATAAGCCAAAACAGCTTATGAGTCAATAAAAGAGAGTATTTTTTCAATGAATCATTTAAAGATTTTATCAATCGATATTATAAGAAATTTCTATACATCATCACTTATCATCACTTGACTTCCATTCGTCAAGTGATTTCATGACTGCCTCATAGGTCTGATTTGATATCTCTGGCAATTTCCCTCCCATCAGCTCTTTTGCTGCTTCAAATCCTTCTCTTATGGCATCTTTAAGAATTTCCAGCTTTGATATATCTCCTCCGCTGATCTTTTTTGCAAAGTCTACAATTCTCTCACTTGTCTTTTTTACTCCCCAGAAGCCTTCATCGGATATCTCAGACTGAGCCTTAAGCGATGTCGCTTTGTCTACCCTTATATTTTCTGATTTTTCATTATAAATCTCGCCATCCATGAACTTGAGCGTCGCTGAATTGAACTTGAATCCCTGCTTTTCAACCAGATCCTTTACCATATTTCTTATGCTAAGCTTCTGTTCTTCAAGACTCATCTTAAGTGAGTCAATATCGATCTTGTCCTGCTCTGTTCTGTCTCTTGCTTTAATGTCAGCATTCTTTACCTTAACATATTCAGGGCGTTCTGTTCTTCTCACTGATCCTGTATTATTTATATTCATTACTGACATAGCCTCTCCTCCTTCAAAAATATAAATGCTTCAAAATTTAATTACATCATATTTACCCATAAATACGTAATATTACTTGAATATGTATTAAAAAGAGCTGAAAACCTTGGTTTTCAGCTCTGAGATACTTCTAATTAGCAAGCGCTCTTCCTATATGTTTTATAAAATCCTGAGTATTGGTGACTACAGACGTCGCAGTCAGAGTTCCTCTGTCCGCAAGCTTGTTTACTGCGAACTCCTGGATGTCAACAGTATACATATATACCGGTCTTACGATTCCATCAAACTCATTGTACGAAGGAGTCATATTACCAGTTGCAATCGTGAACAGCGCAGTTGAAACCATTATTATCGTAGATGTCTTCTTTGCATGTACTCTCATTGCATCCTGTGCCTGTCTTACATCATTGTATGTGCCAGGAAGAGTAAATCGATCTCTTATCGTACCCGAAAGAACAAATGGAACTCCGCATTCTACACAGGCTTTTATTATCCCGTCCTTAGCTTTTCCTGTCTTTATGAATTCTTCAATCGAACCAGCTTCTCTTACCATATTTATGGTCTCATAATAATTACCCATCGTAGTCTGTTCTTTGACAAAAACTTCCTGACCCCATACAGTGTCACATACTGCACACTCAAGGTCAAAGGCAGCCAGACTTGTTCCGCAAAGTATAGCATCCACATACCCGTCTCTTATGAGCTTTTCGAGCGCTGATCTTGTTCCACGGTCAAGGCTTATTGCAGTTCCGAGTACCCATGTCACGTAGCCGTTGTTTTTCTTCTCGTTTCTCAGTATGTCATAAAGCCTGTCGTAGTCAACAGAAAATGCAGTCTCTCTGGATCTTCCGCATCTGAATGCAAATGTATCAGAGCATTTGAGGCTGGCATTGAATCCGTGTGCATACATGAATATGCCTTCGCTTCCGTCTTCTTTTCTGCCCACTGCAACTTTGTCGCCTTTTTTAAGATTTCTGAGCTCTACTACCCTGAGGCTTTCATTTCCTGGCTCATCATTTACAACGCACGCTGAGTCCATTCTGCTTTTTGTTGCAAGAATCCATTTTCCGTTAACTTTAAAGTATTCAGGAAAAACTGAAAGGGCATGGTAGTTCTCTGGCGAAACTCCTTCTTTTTCTACTTCGACTAATTTTACATCTGGTGCATTTATAAAAAAATCTGTATTAAAATCTGGTGCTTTATATTTTGGCATTTCAAATTTCATATTTCTACTCCTGCTTTATATAAAAGTGGATTATCCGCTTTAAATCTATTTAATAAGTCCTCTTTGAACATTAACAACAAAATCCTGAACATTCGTCACAATTGGTCTGACTGCTATATATTCTCTTGCCGCCATAACCTTGTTAACTACGTTTTCAGTTACATCTACACTGTACATGAAAACCGGTACTATGCTGCCATCCTCCCTGACACTGTAGCTGGAAGCAAGCTCTGCAGCAGACACAGAATGGAGCATTGTCGCCATCCCTATTATTAAAGTAGCCTTGTCGGTCTGCTCTTTCATTGCATTGAGACCATCTGGAATGTTTGTATACACCTCAGGCAAAGGTCCGTCATCTCTTATAGATCCTACAAGTACATATGGAATATCCAGCTTGTCGAGAGTCTTTATAAATCCGTCCTTTACATTTCCTTCTTTTATGAAATCTCTTATAGAGCCTGAACGCCTTACCTCATTGAGAAGATCAAGGTGATTGTAATGTCCCATAGGCATTGACTCCTGAGTATATATATTCTGTCCAAGTGCAGTATCAAGATATCCAGCCTCTAAATCATGTGTTGCCATGGCATTTCCCGCAAGAAGTCCCTGAACATATCCATTTTCTGCAAGCTCGGAAAGCCCTATTCTTGTGTAGTAGTCAAATACTACTGAAGGTCCCAGAACCCATAGAATATGCCCGCCGTTTTCCTTTTCATGGCGCATAAGTTCAATCAGATAATCATAGTCATTTGTGAATGAACTTTCGACAAATCTGCCCGGCTCTGATACGACACTTTTATCAAACCCATCTTTATGAACATATATTCCATTTTCCACCGAAGCATCTTTTCCTAATACGACTTTATCGCCAACTACAAGATTGTTCAGCTCTTTAATTACTATTTCATCAGATTCCAGAACTGCTACGCAATTTTGTGAATTACGCTTTGGAATTATCCAGCAATTTTTATGATTGTAGTATGCCGGCATATGGCTTGTCAGATAAAAACCTGATGGAGCCACTCCGTTTTTTGTAACTTCTCCAAGTCTTATTTCTCTTGAATTTTTAAATATCTCAGAACTAAAATCTGGTGGTGTGAATTTTGGTAATACGAAAGACATGAGTTTCCTCCTCAATAATTCAATTTATAAATATAATAATTATTTTCCAGAAATTTTCTGAAAAGATAGTTATTTTAATAACTTTTGATTTGTGTTTATTTTAAAGTTTTCTGTGTTTTCAGTTTCGATTTTATATATTTATAACGAAATATAGTTATTATTATAACATTATATTTTTCAAATATCTACAAAAAAATCAAAAATTGTTGAATTAGTTTTAAAAATTTAATTAATATACACAAATTTGTAATCTTCAGAAAACAATGATATGACTGGCTTTGATTATATTTTTGTAATAAAAAAGACAGGTGAAATAACACCCGTCTCATCTCTTTATCCTAATTTGTCTCCCTTTTTTACAGACCTCTCCGGCTGAATCAGTACTACTCCCTCCTGAGAATAAACACCCAGTACAAGCACCTCTGACATGAAATCAGCAATCTGCCTTGGCGGAAAGTTTACCACACCAAGAACCTGTCTTCCGACAAGGTCTTCCAGTTCATAACATTCTGTAATCTGAGCGCTGGATCTCTTTACTCCTATTTCGTCTCCAAAATCCACCCAAAGCTTGTATGCAGGTTTTCGAGCTTTTTCAAAAATCTCTGCTTTGATAATCTCTCCTGCCCTGATATCAATTTTCAAAAAATCGTCAAATGTAGTCATATTTTCCTCCAAGTCATTTTATTATAAATTTTCATATGCAAGTTGATTTCGTCCATTGCTTTTTGATTTATAAAGCAGCTCATCCGCCTTGTTTACTATGCTGTCTGTATGATTGCCTGTAATCTCCGAAAGTCCTATGCTAACGCTTGTCCTTAGTCCATCAATGCTCCATTCATGGTTTTCTATTGACTCTCTTATTCTTTCGCATATGGCTACTCCTTGTTCAAGGCTCACATCCTTTATTATTATAAGGAATTCCTCTCCTCCATACCTTCCTACATGATCACAGCTTCTCAAGGTACTCTTTATTATGCTTGATACTTCAACCAAAACCTTATCTCCGGCAGAATGCCCGTAGGTGTCATTGATTATTTTGAAATAGTCGATGTCCAGCAGTGCTACGACTCCTCTTGAATCAAGGTTTTCCTGCAGAAGATCGATTATCTTTCTTCTGTTATATATCTGCGTGAGATCATCAGTTACTGATTCAATATAAAGCCTGTTTTTAAGGCATTCCGTATGCTTGAAATTTTTTATAAGCGTAATCCCGATACCCGCTATCATAAGAAGCATTATAGAAAGCAGTGCTATGAAAAATTCCTGCTGTCTCAGCTTTTGCTGCCTTTCTGCATCAAGGCTCTCAAGCAACTCTATCTGGTCCAGATTTTCTTTTTCCTCCAGTTCCCTGAATAGCTTTATATCTTCACTGTACTCTTGTGATGTAATTGAATATTGAGCATTCGCAAGGTAATAATAAAGATCTGCAGCCATCTTGTAATCTTTACTCTTATATGCCGCTTCTGCTTTCATCTTCTTTAAATATTTCTCATAATCACTTAAGGAACCTCTCGACGTGTCAACTACCAGGCTCAGCATTTTTTCGGCTTCATCAAAGCTATTTATTGCCTCATTATAATTTCCAGCCATCGTGCTTATTTCACCATCATACTGCATAGTCTGGATTTTCATGAGTATTCTAGTATCTGCAGCTTCTGCTTCAGGTTTAAAATCGGAAAACAGATTAAGTGCCTCCGCTCCTGTTATTTGTTCTGATTCAGCCATGTTTTTTATATGTTTGGCTCTATATGTAACATAATGCTGAAGAATAAGATTGTCCGCAGGCTCGTACCTGAGATCCGTTAATGAATCTTCATAAAGTTCTGATGCCCTGGCATAATTTCTGTAATCCGCTTCAATGTCTGCTCTCAAGGCAGAGGCATAACCCTTGATCCATCTGGTTTCCTCTGTAGCGGAAAAACTGACTGCTTTATCCAGCATTTCGTTTACTTTATAATCTTCAGTGAGATAAAAATACGCCTTGGCCATGCCTGCATAAGCGATTGTCATATAAAACGGGTCATTTTCCTGAATTGCAAGCTTTTCAAGCGATTCCCCATGCTCGATGAGCTTAAGGAAAGACTCATTGAAATCGTCATATTCAAGCAGCCTTCTTAATAGCTTCATCTCAAGTTCAGGGCTAGCGCCTTTCTTCAGATTTGAATAAGCATCTTCAAAATAAGCTTCGCCATCCTTTAGATTTCCTGCGAGAGTAAAATCTACTGCTTTTATGTACATATCTGTAATAGCTGATTCAGTAAGGCTGTTATTTTTTCCCTGTGCCTCTGCAGGTATGCATATACTAAGTAATATAAGCGTGACTGTCACGAGTCGCATTAACTTTTTCAAATTACGTGTCCATTCCTCCTCGAATCCATAAGTATATTATTCGGATAATTCGTATATTTCTATACTGATATTATATTACAAAATTAAGAAAATAAAAACACATTTATTTTAAGAGGTTAGAAAAAGCTGATAATGCAGGATTTACATTATCAGCTTTTTTACTTTTAGATTAAATTCGGGTATTTTTAAATATATGTTATAGCGTTATTTATTATTTTTGGTGAAGCCACAGGCTTGTTATGATATGTTACGTTGTCTATGACTATGCAAGTGACAAGAGAATTCAGCGTCAGATTCTGACCCATTACTTTGCTAAGCATCTTAAGAAATTCTCTCTCGTCGCTCGAATCAGATTCTAGCCCGTTACCCATCCAGATTTGCTCATCTTTGTTGAATACGTTCTCAATCGTGTCTTTTACAGTTTCGATATACTCACCTGATGCATAGATCTTTTTTTTCTCACCAAGATGCAGTACGCTTCCCTCTTCAAGGTTTTTAGGTTCCCAGCCATTTGTGAAATAATTAATCCTGTTTGCATTGTTGCCTTTGATGTTATTATACCATTCTCTGTTAGTTGTACTAATCCCCAGCAATGCTTCTTTTCTCATAACTTCTCTCCTCCTGACTAAATAAGTAATTATACTGTTAATACTCCTATATCTGCTTAAACCTCCTTTGTACATACTAATATTCATTATAGTTCATTTTTTTTGAAAAATCAAGCCTTTTCTGAATATTTATAATTTTATTTGCTTTTATAAATTATTCTGAAAAAAACACTGCGGTTCGGCGTGGTTCCGATTCGCAGTGTTTCATATCCTGTTCTTTATTTCTGATCATTGTTATTCTCTGATGATTTATTATTTCCATCTGACTTTCCACGCTTTTTCAGCTTTTTAACCGGTATGCTGGTGCTGACTCTTCTAAATAAATATAATGCCGGTACAGCAATGATTCCTGCGACAAAAATGTATGGAATGTTAGATATCACAGCTACGATCAGATTCTGAATCATACTTGAGAGACTTAATATAGATTCCATGAATCCTGTCTTGATTCTCTGCAATATGTCATTTTCCTCAGATGATGTAAACAGCCTGACTTCATATATTTCCAGACTTACAGTCGAAAAATCGACCTCATTATCCAGCATCTTAAGCTGTGCGGTTACGGAGTCCATCTGATATCTCACTTGTGAGAGTCTTTCTTCAAGCCTGATTATGTCTTCTAGCTTTTCTGCTCTGTCTATGAGCACAAGCAGCCTGTCGAACTCTGTCTTTAAAGAAGTAAGTTTTGCCTGAGTATCTGTGTACTGGGCAGTGACATCCTCTGTGCTCTCTGAGCGGCTTATAATATTACCCAGATCCTCAGCCCCGTCTAAAAACAAAGACAGCTTTGTATCAGGTATCCTGACTACTATATATGCGCTCCTATTATCCTGCGAACCATACCGGTTTCCGGATATCTGGGAATTCTGAATGTATCCTCCGTGAGCTGATACGAGCCCGTTGATGTGATTGATGCTCTTCTGAAATTCCGTAGATTCTATTGTAAGGCTAGCCCTTCGTATTAGCTTCCTGTTATCTGTGATTTCATTTCCACCGTCTGCATCAATCCCATCCTTGTTTTCAGATCCATCACCTGTCATTTCTGCAGAATCAGAAGCTCCAGAATAAGATGGCTCTGAAGACTGCTCAGTTACAGCTGATCTGTCGCTGCCGCATCCAGACATGAGCAGCAGTGTCATAATAATAACGGTAATAAATCTGGATAACGGATTCTTCATATTCATTCCTCCCCCGAAGTATCAGAATATCATTTATTTATGAGCAAAGCTTCTTTCCATTCATTTTCTTTAAATCCGACCAGAACACATTCACCGGTAACAAGGATTGGCCTTTTTACAAGCATACCATCCGTTGAAAGCAGTTCATACATCTCTTCGTCACTCATTTCTTTTATCCTGTCCTTTAGTCCTGATTCTCTGTATATCATCCCGCTCGTATTGAAGAATTTCTTTAGTGGAAGACGGCTCATCTCATGGTATTTTTTCAGCTCCTGAGCATCTGGATTTTCAAGCTTTATATCTCTGTAATCAAATTCAATCCCGCTTTCTTCAAGCCATGCAACAGCCTTCCTGCATGTTGAGCATTTTGGATAGCATATAAGTAGATTTTTCATTATGACCTCCGATTTCCTCATTTGATTTTGGTTTTATGTTCCCTGCAATTCATTGATACCCTTAAACAGGCATAAAGAATTATTAAAGCTGCATATTCATAAGAATTATTGCCGTAATGACAAGCACTATAGCAATTCTGTTTTTTGGTGCTATCTGTTCCCTGAATATTACAGAACCTGCTGCAGTTATTATAAGTATGGTACCTGCACTGAAAACAGGAAATGCTACAGAGGCTTTTATTGTATCTAAGGCCATTATAAGGAAGTATGAAGTAAACAGATTTGGTATTCCTACTGCAAAGCCTACAGCAACGTCTCTCAGTTCAATCCTGGTTTTTTCTCTGATCAGAAATCCCAGACTTATTATGAAAGCACTGACAAATACCATGAAAAGAAAAACTTCCTTATATTCAATCATGGCATATTTCTGATATATCTTATTAGAGAATTCTACCATTCCCCCGAGAAAAAAGAGCGCCATAAGGCTCCTGTTTACGCTTAATTCTGATTCTTTGTCACTTGACCGGTTAACTATTATGATAGCAACAACAGTGACCGCGATCCCAGCTGCCTGAATCAGCGTTGGAATCTCGTTCCACAGTACTATAGAAAGAATCATCGGCACAAGAACACCCAATTTTGAAAATGTTCCCGAAAGACTCACACCGTTTACTTTTACGCTCTTCTGATAGTAAATAAAGGATGAAAAAAAGAAAATACCCGCTACAGGACCTAATATAAGACCGAAAATGATGCTTGAGTATGGTGACATAATATAATCTGCAGATGAAATCGCCCTTGAAAATTCTGAGATAAATGAAAGATTTCCTTTAGTCACATCGTAATTCTGTTTGTATATTATCATGATTATACTGGTTAAAAATGCTATGAGATAATTTGAACAAGTCACGGTGTAAATCTTTGCACCTATCCTCTCACTGTATTTAAACAGAAGGGCTATTGCAGAGCTGCACAAAATTGCAAATATAAGATATATCATGATTTTTCTCCTTTTAAATATGGAAGTGAAATAAGCCTGTCACAGATATGCATCATCATTGGCAGATCATGCGAGATTATCATCATGGTTATCCCTCTCTCACTATTGAGCCTCTTAAATAAATGAATTATCTGCGCCTGAATTGAGACGTCAAGAGATGATATGGGTTCGTCCGCGACAATGAACTCCGGATTTGTAGATATTGCCCTCGCAATAGCCGCTCTCTGCCTCTGACCTCCAGATATTTCATATGGATACCTGTCAATCAATTCTCTTTCAAGTTCAACTTCGTCCATAAGTCTTAATATCAATTCTCTTTCGGGAAATTTTCCATCTCTTATTCGTATCGCTTCCCCTATTATCTTTTCTATGGTCATTCCCGGATTAAGCGATGAAAACGAATCCTGAAAAATCATCTGCCTCCATCTGACATCAGCTTTATCTTTTTCCGGATTGTATGTTATACTTCCATCATCTATATCATATATTCCCATTATGCATCTTGCAAGGGTTGATTTTCCGCATCCTGACGGGCCTGAAATACCCACGATTTCTCCCCTGTATATATTCATGTCAAAGTCCATCAGTACTCTGTTTTTCTTTTTTCTTCCCAATTTAAAGGATTTGGTCAGTTTGTTTATCTGAATAAGCTTTTCATTTTTCATTTCAGGGTCACGGTTAGGTCTTCCATGGAAGTGGCTGCTTCGCTTCCCATAATTTGCATAATTTATAAGCTGCCTGGTATATTCATGGACAGGTCTGCTGAATATATGTTCCGTTGTTCCAGATTCAACCACCTTTGCCGCTTTCATTATTATTACCCGATCAGCCAGATTTTCCACAATGCTCAGATCATGAGTGATGAATATAACTGAGATTCCGTTTTTTCTGGAATAATTCTTTATCAGATCAAGAATCTGTTCCTGGATCTCTGAGTCCAAAAAAGTAGTAGGTTCATCAGCCAGGATAAGTTTTGGGTTTGCAGCAAGTGCTATTGCAATCGCTATTCTCTGTCTCATTCCTCCAGAAAAATGGTGTGGCATCTGATCATACCTCTCTCCAGCATCACTGAGTCCAACTTCCTCCATTAGTCTCAATGTTCTTTCAACAGCTTCAGTTCTGGTAATTCTGGTGTGTGTCCTCATAACTTCGGCTATCTGTTTTCCTACTGATATCGAGGGATTGAGAGAAGTCAGCGGATTCTGAAATATCATGGAAATGTCTCTTCCATGCACTCCTCTCATCTCTTTTTCAGTTAAATCAAGCAGGTTGCAGCCATCAAGAAATATCTCTCCACCTTTTACAGTCCCTCTGCTGCAAAGTATCCGAAGTATGGTTTTGCACAGCACTGTCTTTCCGCATCCCGATTCTCCAACGACTGCTACGATTTCTCCCTGCTTTATATCAAGACTCACTTTGTCGAGCGCTGTTATTTCTCCGTCCGCATTATTGAAAGCTACAGTTATATCATTTACAGATAATATGTTCTTCATTAGCTCTCCTTAATCAATCTGCTGAATTTCCCAATCATAGACATTCCAGAATATACCTACTCCATGATGTCCGAGCAGAGTATTTTCTGTTATACCATTGATATTGTTCTTAGCAACATATATAGAATCGATATATGCAATCAATGTGTAAGGAGGATCTGCTGCAAATTCATCCTGAAACTCATTATACAGCTTTATTCTTTGCGGCTTATCATCAGTCGCTCTTGCTGATTTTAGGATATCATCGATTTTCTCATTTGAATAATAGCTGTAATTCGCTCCCTTTCCAGTTCCAAAAACCTTATAGGTGTGGTCATCCGGATCAAAAGGGCTTCCCCATCCTATAAGATATGCATCCTGCTTTTCCCAGTCTGTCTCTGCAGTTATCTTTACCGTCGCATTAACTCCGATGTCCTTAAGATACTTGGCGCAAATATTTGAAATATCTATCCTTACCTGATCCGCCTGCCCATTGTTTATTTCAAAAGCAAGCTGCTCGTTATCCTTATAGAAATATCCATCCTCACCTCTGACCCATCCATTCTCCTGAAGAAGTTTTACCGCCATATCAGGATCATATTCAGGTTTCTTCATATCCGGGTTATTGAACTCTGTTTTCTGGAGAGGCGAATATGCTGCTTCACCATTTCCAAGAAGCACGCTGTCCACTATCGCCTGCCTGTCAATTGCGTAGCTCAGTATCGAAGGAAGTTCTCTGTGCTTTGCAAAAAAATCACTGTTGAAATTGTACATGATCCCTCTGTAATCTGAAGTATCCATCTGGTAAACGGTATACCCGTCATTACCTTCAAATATATTCATGGATTTTGGAGCAACCTGGGCAAGATCTATTTCTCCACTCTTGAGCTGCAATGCCCTCGCATCTGAATCATCTACGATCTTGAATATTATTCTCTCTATTTTCGGAGAACCAAGATAAAAGTCATCAAAACTTTCAAGCGTTATGCTCTGCCCGAAATCCCATGAAGTCATCATGTAAGGACCAGCTCCTACCGGGCTCTGATTGAACTCATTATCTGAAAGAGGCTCACCTGAAAGCAGATGTTCTGGCAGTATTCCAATCGTAAGATAATCCAGAATTGCCACATTTGGAGCTTTCAGCTTTATTACAAGATTATAGTCGTCTATTATATCTACACTTTTAACGTCTTCAAAGTTTGATGCATTTTCTGAATTGTTGTCCGGATTCATTATTGATTCAACGGTAAATTTAACATCTGATGATGTAAGTAATTCTCCATCGTGAAATGTAAGTCCCTCTCTCAGCTTGAAATGATATGAGATATCGTTTTTATCATAGCTCCAGCTCTCTGCGGCTGCGGGAACTACATTGTTATCTGCATCATGCGCAGTCAGTCCCAGAAACAGGAGAGAATTTATCTCACCATGTTCAAAAAGGGCCGGATTTATTGCAGTGTAATCTGTGCTTCCGTAAACAAGAGTATTCTGCATCGATTCTTGTTCTTTTGATGTACAGCCCCCCACAGCAGAAAAGAATAAAGTGATTATCATTATCAGGGCTGCCTTTTTTCTGAACGTATCTGATTTTTTTATAAACTGCTTATTCATAGTAAATAACCTCTTCCTAATTATAAATATGATTCATTCCTGCTTCTGTTTTTCAGATATTCCCCAACCTCTGTAACAGATATTATCGTTGAAATGAGAAAAAATCCAGGTATTACAAGTATCCACCAGTTTCCTGATAGCATTGCCTTTTGAGAAAGTGACATCAGCGTCCCCCACGAAACCTCGCTTGTCGGAAGTCCAATACCCAGAAAGCTCAAGGTAGCCTCCATTGATATTGCTCCTGCGATATTGCTAAATGACATGAACATTATGGCCGAAGTAAAATTTGGCCTTAAATGATTCCAAAGTATATAGAAAAAGCTTCCACCCATAGTTCTTGCAGCCAGAACATAGTCTGAATTTCTGACCTGCCTGACCTCGGTTCGCACCATCTTGGAAATATTCATCCAGCCTGTAAGCGCGATTACCATGGAAATGGATATTATATCCGGTTCTCCAAAAACTGCCTGCACAAATATGACCATAAGTATCTGGGGGATACTCATAAGAATATCGGTAATCCGCATCAGGACATTATCAGCCTTTTCCCTGACCAGTCCTGATATGCATCCATATATCACGGCTATCACTGTAGATACTGCAGTCGCAAAAAATCCAATGAAAAGAGATTTTCTTCCTCCATGCCATATCATCGAAAAAACGTCTCTTCCGAGTGTATCCGTCCCGAAAATATGGTTTTTCCCTGGCGCTATGTTTATTTCGGAAAGATTGATACCCTGAGGATCATATGGAATAAAAAGGTCTGAAAAAACGCATCCCGAAATTATTATAAGCAGAATTGCAGCTGATATCAGCGGAGCTTTTTTATTCAAACCATCCACCTCCGCAATTCTCTTCATGATGCATTCTTGGATCAAGTTTTTCATTTATCACCTGCGATACCATGCTGCATACAGTGACAAAAAAACCTGTTATCAGGCTTATTACCATAAGCATGTTGTAATCATGATAAAGTGCGCTTTCAAACCCCAGTCTTCCAAGTCCCGGATAGGAAAAAACCATCTCCACAACATAGGTGCCTCCTATTAGATGCGGAAGAAAAACTGCCATCATGCTTACGATTGCAGGCATGATATTTTTCATGCAGTGAAGCAGAATAATCCTTGTTTCGGATAAGCCCTTCACCTTGCACAAAAGTACATATTCTTTGCGTATCTCATCAGATAGCTTGCTTTTTATCATATGAGTGCAGTACCATAGATGTGTTATTATGATTGATGATACAGGCAGGACAAGATACGGGATCCTGTCTGAGATAGTCCCGGATCCCGAGTATGAATAGGCACCGCTTGACGGCAGCATACCAAGATTAACTGAAAATATCATTATCAGGATTAGTGCAACAAAAAATACCGGTATGCTCCCCGTAGCTACTCCTGCTTTGCTTATAAGAGTGTCTATAATCGAACCTTCTTTCATTACACATAGTACAGCCAGAGTGCAGGAAAGCAGAAATATCAGCACTAAGCTTGAAAATGTAAGCAATGCCGTGTTAATGAAGACACTTCCGATAACCGCCAAAACATCCTGCCTGTATTTATATGAAATTCCAAAATCTCCTTTAAGCGCATTTGCAAGCCATCTCATATACTGAACTGCTATATTGTCATTAAGGCCCAGACTCTCACGAGCTATACCAAGCTGCTCCGGAGACATCCTTTCAACTGCCTCCCCAAAATAAGATCTAAGCGGATCTCCCGGAGCCAGCCTTGAAATTATAAATATCAGTACTGTCAGTATCAGCAGAGTAATTATCAGTTGAGCCGCTTTCTTCAAAATATATTTGTAATTAAGCATGTCTAACTCCATTTTCATTTGGATTTTTCATCAAAAAAAAACGAAATCAAAAGACAGCTCTGCTGTCTCTTTATTCGTTCATGTCTTCTTAACATAAATTATAAGCATATGTAATTATCTTAATCTATAAATAAAATTTTCCTTTATAAATTGTTTATGCTGGTTTTTCTTCTGAAAACAAACAGCCCTTCTGAGCTGAACCTTTCTAATTTTATCATATTTTTTTATACATTGCAATCTCAGTATTTCATGAACTGCATTTATTGACATATGCCACTTATTTGTGTAGAATATTGTTAATACAGAATTCTGATATATCAGGTTAAAAGGAGAAAATATGAAAATAGCACTTCCATCAAGAAAAAACATGATAGACGACCACTTTGGCCACTGTGAGTACTTTACCGTTATAACGATAAACGAAAACAATGAAATCACTGAAAGAGAAACCGTAGAGTCCCCTCAGGGCTGCGGATGTAAATCAAACATAGCCTCTACGCTTGCCGAAAGTGGAGTAACGCTTATGCTGGCTGGAAATATGGGAGAGGGCGCCATGAATGTGCTCAGGAACAATGGAATTCAAGTAATCAGAGGATGCTCTGGAGATATTGAGACTGTAGCTTCACAGTGGCTTGACGGCAGCCTTAAAGATTCAGGTGATTCATGCGCATCGCATGATCACGGACATACATGCAATCACTGATGAGATAGTATTCAATCTTAATTCCCATGCGTATTAAAAACGCATGGGAATTTTTTCAAGGCCTCAAACCTTCATGTTCATTACTTCATAGCTCCCTTTATTAACAGTCTTTGCTTTATAGAGTGCATTGTCCGCCCTATGCATCATTTCATCATAGTCAAGCTCGCTCTCCTCTATCCAGACAAGCCCTCCGGACATGCATATTCTGCGTATATCCCCTCCTGGAAACTCAAGAGGTGTCTTATCAAGGTATTGATAAAATTCTTCTATGTCATTTATTATTTCTTCTCTGCTGCTGTATCCTGATAGAAAAGCTTCAAATTCATCTCCCGATCTTCTTCCCAGAATGAGATTTTCATTGCCTGCAAGCATCCTTAATCTGCTGACCGACTCTACGATATATATGTCTACCCATTTATGGCCATAGCTGTCGTTTATGAGCTTCAGATTGTCAAGATCAAACATCATCAGTGCTGCAACTTTAAGATTTCCATCTCTGTGCTTCTGCTCAATTATGTTTTGAAAGGCTCTTCTGTTATACAGCTTTGTCAGAGGATCAAGGTCTCTTTCATTCTGTATTTTTATTTTTTCAGTCATTTCATTTGTAACATCCTGTATAATGCCTATAACTGTATCCTCATTTTTTGATATACTGAGCTTTATCCATTTCTGAGGATTTCCCCTGATTTTATATATTCCCTTTTCATCAGGATATTCACATGTAAATACCGAATCCAGCATAAGCTGAAAATCATCTTTTTCAATCTTACTGCTAATGTCATTTTGTGGCATATCCATGATTGAGTAGAAATTGTCAGTTACAAACACCTCATTATCTGAGATTCCAATCTCAAAAGCTGCAATAGGAACATCCAGCATCGAAATTATCCGGGTAAGCCTAGATGCAGACTTTATCATCTTATCTTTTGCTGATTCCATTGCCTCTGCAAGCTCATCAACCTCCCTGAGGCCCGTAGAATCAAGATTCAGCTTTTTATTACCCTCGCTTATTCTTACCTTGTCAGCAAGGCTTACTATAGGCTTTGAGAATCTCATACTGAAATAAAGACTTCCAAGTATTCCAAGAATAAGAGAGCTTACAAAAGAAAAAATAATTATTCCCTGTATACTGTTATAATACTTGAAAAGATAATCTTCTTTAATGAATCCTATAAGATACCATTCTTCTGATTCAAAGGGGGTATTATTAGGATAAAGTCCTATTTTGTTCACACTTGCATATACATCTTTTTTATAATCATGATTTTTAAGTATAAATATATCTTTATATTTATCCACTTCTTCAAATTGAAGTACAGACTCAACGTCGATTATACGTTTTTGAAGCGCACCAATAGATATGACCGGGTTCAGCTCTTTCGTTTCATCATTTCTATATGCGACCATGTATCCCAGAGAATCCTTTGGCTGAAGATCCGTAGCAGGCAGAAGCTGAACAAAATAATTCAGAGTTATCTCTATCCCTATTATGCCTCTAAGATTCTTGTCCTTATCAAACAACGGCATTGAATATGTAATAATTTCAAAATCATCCGGTGACAACCTGAAAGGCGTGCTCCAATACCCCAGCAAACCTGCATTCTTTGAAAGATGTGCCTTTGAATATGGCCTGAAGAAAAAATCACGATTCTGATCTGTCTCCTCATAGTCATATTTCCAGGTCTGATCAAGCGGAATTTTTAGACTTCCCGAGATTTCAGATGGTCCTATCACGGTATATATGTCGTCATTGCTGTAATTGTTGCTTAGCGGATCATAATCTCTCAGATATAAGGCCGGTTTTCTGCCGCTTTCTGTTTCATCTTTCAAAATAAGATATGCTCCGGTTGCCTGAGTACTTCTTAACATGTCAACTAGTATTAATGATACATCCGAAAGCAAAGCTTCACTCGAATCGTGCTCACCCGATACCTTCTCGGATATCTGCTCTGCAAATGGACCAAGATTTGTCCACCTATTCTTCATATCTCTTTCAAGATAGCTCTTACGGCTCTTTACCATTTCATCAAAACTGTTCAACGCATTGCTTTTTGATTCTTTTAAAACTCCGCCGATCACAAGGCTGGCTGTAAAAAAGAATGTCTGAAGAATAATTACTGCCGTAGCAAAAGCCGTGAGCTTGTACACTATTGATCTTATTTTACTGTTTCTACCGTCTTTGTAGTTGTTTAAAAACATATCATAGCCTTTCGTTATTTATATCTGCTTAAGATGGCCTCCGCTTCACTGACAATATTATCATACCATTTTTCAAATTCCTCCTGGCTGGTATGTTCAAAAATAAGCTCATTCCTGTCACTTCCTTCTGATGTTTTTATATCAATCACCTCAAGGTCTCTGTTGATTTTCTCATTCAGGCTTGATTCAAGCAGATTTCTGATTTCAAAGCTCCCATCAAAAGGTATGCTGCTGTAAAAACTGTAATCGCTGAACATCCTGTTTGTAGTGACAATCGAGGATTTTATTGCTGGATTTGATATGTCAGCATCCTCCATTGCATTTATCATGCTTGATTCATTCAGAACTTCATTTTTTACAGGAAAATATCCAGTAGATACTGCAAATCTGAGATTGTTGCTTTCACCTGTGAACCATTTGAGAAATTCTGCCGAAGCATATTCATGCTCATAGTCACTTTTTGTTATACACATTCCCGCTCCCTGCTGCATTGCAACAGGAATACCATCCTTGAAATGAGGATATGGCAGTAGCAGTGGCTCTATTTCAACTACATTGTCCTGGCTGAAGGTTACCTCTGTTGGAAAATATGCGGCTCCTGCGGTAGATCCCGTATATGCAATCACCTTTCCTGTTTTTGCATCGTCAGAGCTGAATCTTCCGGTCTTTATAAAATATCCCTTCAGATAAGGCACATAATAATAATCCCATATTTTTCGAGCGACATCCTCGTCAAAATTGAAATTAGCTGTGCCATCATCATTATATGTAAATATTTCCGTACCAAGCTGCATGCATGAGACCAGCATATAATTTGCAACTGCGTCTACCCCTAAAAATCCGCTGCCTGTTTCCTGATTATATTTTTCTGCTACGTCGATTATACCTTCCCAGGTGTTTAGATTTTCATCTGTATAGCCATTTTTTGAGGAAAAAGCTTCCCACTGGTTCTTGTTTACAAAAAGATTTTCAGATGACTTGGCTACTGGAATTATGTAGTGCTTTTCTTCATTCAGAAACATGCCTTCTCTTAAAAATTCACTCCTGTATTCCTTTATTTCAGATTCAGAGAAATACGACTCCATGTCAACGAGCCCCGTTAGCTTATGCACCCTAATTGCATTGTCCGGGTAAGCCGCAAAAATATCAGGCCTCTCTTCGGATCCAATTGCAGCGCTCGCAGAGTCATAAACAGCATCAGCAAGCTGTCCTACATCTCCCAGGCTTTTTGCATCGACTACTATTCCAAGCTCCATCCCTTTTGTTTCATTAAATTCAGATATAAGTTCATCAAAATTGTCTTTTATGTGTCCATTGTAATAATGCCATATTGTAACCGTTACAGGATCATCCGGATCCAATGGATTCATATTTTCACTTACGCTTTCGCAGCCTGTCAGCATCAAAATCAGAACCAGTAATAAAACAATGCTCTTTTTGTAGAAATTAGTCATATGATCTCCTTAAATAAGTAAACTGCAAAAATATGATTAGATAAAAATAATATATGCATTATTATACTATAATCAGGACATGATTTGTCAGATTTTTCTCAGAATATCCGAAAATCATGTCCTTATTCTTAAAAATACAGACTTCCTCCTATAAATTCTCTCAATATGGAATTAAACGGCACTTTTTCAATATCCATAGGCTCACAGAATGAAAGGAGGTTAAGCAGACGGTTCTTTGTGTCAGCATATGGACTGTCTGCCTTTATTTTCTTAAGAGATTCCTCAGCAAAAGGCCTGAGCGCATTGAGCTCATATATAAGACTTGAGTTGAACATGACGTCGGCTTCTTCCTGAAATTTAAATATGTTGTTGTATTCTCCAAGTCTTACGCTTGCCCACTGATCAAGAGTTTCCTCAGGATTCTTCCCTCTAAAGCTCTCATCCCTCACCAGCCTTCTCATCATCCTTATTTCTGATGCCGGTATCCTGTTGAGAAGATCGATATTAAGTCCATATATTGCATGGATATATATCTTGAACATCATATTCCTGTTTATATGCGGGTACAGTACCGGATTAAGTGCATGAATGCCTTCGAGTATGAGAATCTCATCCGGCCCTATCTGCACAGGATTTGTCTTTTCAATGCGCTTTCCGGTAATGAAATCAAAAATCGGTGTGTCTACCATTTTGCCTTCAACCAGGTCATAAATCTGCCTTTGAAGAAAATCGAGATCCAGGGCATCAAGAGAATCAAAATCATACTTTCCATAAACATCAAGTGGAGTTTTATCTCTGTTAACAAAATAATTGTCGAGAGAAAGAGGCACTGGTTTGAGGCCATTTACACGCAGCTGCGTCGATAGCCTTTCTGCAAATGATGTTTTGCCCGAAGAAGATGGTCCTGCAATTACAAGTACTCTCAGAGCCCGCTTTTGCTGCAGAATCGTATCCGATATATCCGCTATCTCTTTTTCATGAAGCGCCTCAGCGATACCAAGAAGCTTTGTGCTTTCTCCGCTTCTTATATATCGGTTTACGTCTTCAAGCGTTTCTATTTTGATATTTAGCAGCCATTTGTGAGTCTTGTCATAAGTCGCTGCTAGCTTGTCCGGTGGTATGAGCGGCACATCAACCCCTCTGCTTGCATCTCCGAAATCAACAATAAACCCTTCTGCATATGGCATTATAGAAAAGGGTTCTATGAGCATTGTTGAGGCTTCGCAGGGATATAGCATCTTTACGTAGTCATCTTCTACTCTGTAATTATAATACCCTCCCTCGTGTCCAAGAAAAATAATTTTCTGTTCCTGAGAAAGCCAAAACCTTAGCCTTGAATCAATCTGTACTACCTCTCTTACAGACAGCACAGAGTCTACGAGCCTGCAGAAAACCCCTTCCTGAATGGAATATGCAATCTTGAGCTGTTCCTGCGGAAAAAGCTGCTTTACTACTATTATGAGCCCAAGCTTTATCGTCTGCCTGCTGTTGTGAAGATGAGTTTCTACCATCAATATTACCTCCTGTTAAGCCTGAGCCTGTACCGCCGTTATTGCAACGACATTAACAATATCCTCTACGCTGCATCCCCTCGAAAGATCATTTACTGGTTTTGCAAATCCCTGGCATACAGGACCAACAGCTATTGCACCCGCCAGTCTCTCGACCAGCTTGTAACCTATGTTGCCCGCCTGCAGATCTGGAAATATCAGTATATTGGCGTTTCCTGCCACTCTGGATCCTGGTGCTTTCTTCTTTGCCACCGTATCGACAAGAGCGGCATCTGCCTGCATCTCGCCTTCAATCTCAAGATCCGGCCTCTTATTCCTTGCGATTTGCGCTGCGGTTCTAACTTTTTCAACAAGCTCATGCTGCGCGCTTCCCATGGTCGAGAACGAAAGCAGGGCCACCCTTGGCTCAATACCGCAAAGCTTTCTGGCGCTTTCTGCCGTTGAAATCGCTATTGAGGCAAGCTCTTCCGGATTTGGATCAGGATTTACTGCACAGTCAGCAAATAACATAAGTCCGTCTTCGCCGAAGCTCTTATCCTTCATTATCATTACAAAAAACGATGAAACTATGGCAGACCCAGGCGCTGTTTTTATAATCTGAAGAGCAGGCCTCAAAAGATCTCCGGTCGTATGCACTGCACCTGATACCATCCCATCTGCGAAATTCATCTTGACCATCATGGCCGCATAGTACATAGGATCATGAACCATCTCAAATGCTTTTTCTTCTGTCATTCCTTTCGATTTTCTAAGCTCATGGAACTCATGTGCAAATATTTCAGTCTTAACCGAATTATCAGGATCCTGAATCTCTATTCCTGAAACTGATATATCAAGTTTTTTAGCCTTATCATGTATTTCTTTCTCGCTTCCTATCAGAATTACCTTTGCTATATTCTCTGCATTTATTATTGAGGCTGCAATAAGAGTCCTGTCTTCACTTCCTTCTGGCAGAACAATTTTTTTTAGATCGCCTTTTGCCAGTTCCTTTATGCTTTTAAGAAAATCCATGACTATTCTCCTTTCGATACGCAATTTGTAATTACAATTATATCCAAATTGATGACAGTTAAATTATACCCTCAATTGCCTGCTGTGATACCTGAAATCTCATATTTAATAAATAAAAAAGCATCTATAACAATTGAGTTATAAATGCCTTGATGCTATTTTTTTATAAGTGCTTCAAATCCTTCGCTGTATCTTATTGATTTATCCTTGAATACCCACATCGCTTCTGAGCCTTCTATGCTCTGTATAAGCTCAAGCCCCTGCTCGAAATCCATGCAGTATATAGCCGTTGAGAGTGCGTCAGCCATGCCGGAATCCTCGCATATTACCGTTACTGCCGTAAAGTTTTCCGCCGGGAAGAGAGTTTTCGTGTCAATTATATGATTATATCTTTTTCCGTCAACTGTGTAATATCTTTCATAGTCTCCGCTCGAAACCATTGAGGCTTCTTCAAGGTTTACCAGATTGAGTATAGCCTCCTCACTCTCGCTGTCGGGATTTTGTATTCCCACGCTCCACGGTTCTCCTGTCTTGATATTATTGCCGATAGCTCTTACATTGCCTCCCACATTAAGTATTCCTGAGACAAGTCCATTCGCAGCCAGCTTGTCGGCAACCTGTTCTGTCGCATAGCCTTTTGCTATAGCTCCTACATCAAGGCTCATCATCGGGTCACTTAAAAAAACTGTAGAATTTTCACGGTCAATTATAACATCATTTATGTCCGTATGCTCCGAAGCCTCCTGAAGTTTTTTTAAAGGTGGAAGCTCAGCATTCTCCGGATCATCTATTCCATCAGTCCTGTATTCATGCCATATTTTTAAGACTGAGCCATAAGCTATATTGGTTTTTCCATCTGTGAGTTCATACATGCTTTTTGAAAAAATAAGCAGATCTATTATCTTCTTGTCGACTTTTACAGGTTTTATTCCTGCATTATCATTTATCGTCTTAATATTGTTCAGACCGTCATAGTCATTGTAAATATCGTAAAGCCTGTGATATTCTGTCAGATCGTCATATATCTGCTGTGCATATGATTTGAATTCCTCTTCTGTTTCTGAATATCCGACTATCTTTGTAAAGGTGTTGAAAAGTTCTATGAACTCTGCCTCGTATCTTTTCATATCATAGGTGTCAGTTTTTGCACACGAGGTCATTCCTGTAAGCATAAACAGGGAAGTAATTATAAGGATTATCTTTTTTATCAATGTTTTTACCTCAAATTTGAAAGGTAGTAATACTACTGTTGTAGTAATACTACCTTAAAATTCAGATTTCTCTTTTTCAGTTTAAGATTATTATTTTGCAGTTGCGAAAGCTTTTGCTACTACTGTCTGGAATTCAGCTATTCCAACTGTTACTGAAGCAGTAACATCAGCATCAGTTGCGTGTCCTTCTTCGTCTACAGCTACCGCGCCAACTTCTTCAGCAGTTTTTCCAACTACATATTTAGAGAACGCGTCTGCCTGCTCGTTCCACTCTTTACCTATTCCTGAAGCACTCTTCATTCCATAAGCATCGCCAAGCTCATTTTTTGTCTGAAGCGCAGCAGTAAGATCAGTAGTTATTTTTCCTGTAGCATCAAAATTGATGTTTGTCTGAGAAGCATCTATTATTGAGCTTGTTATAACTCCATCATCAGCAAATGTAGTTGCAGTGTAGTATGTGTAAACCTGAGCAAGACCGTCTTTTGATTCTGCAGCATCAAAATCTTTTGATTTTTCTATAGTAGTCTCAAGTCCAAGACCAAGCTTGTCAGTTGCACCAGCTCCAAGAACCTGTGCATTTGCAACAGCTTTTTCTATAGCTTCAATATATGGTCCAACTTTTATAGTTACAGAAGCCATCATATCTGCATCTGTAAGATGTGTTTCTTCGTCAAGTGAGAAAGATTTTACTTCTTCAACTGTTTTGCCTTCTACAAATGTTTCGAAAGCGTTAGCCTGGTCAGCCCAGTCTTTTCCGATTGTAGATGCTTTTGCCATTCCGTACTCAGTTCCAAGCTCCTGCTTAGATTTGAATTCTGAAGCCTTGTCAGTAACAAGTTTTCCTTCTTTAGAGAAGTTAACTTTTGTCTGAGCAGTGTCAATCTCTGCCTTAAGGATTTTTCCATCAGCGTCTACCATTACTGCAACAGCGATAGAATCAACCTGAGCTAAACCATCTTCTTCAGCTGCATCTGCAGATTTTTCTGCTGATGATATTACTGCTAAACCTGTTTTTACGCCATCTGCAGTTTCTTCTACTGCTGGTGTTTCTTCTGTTGTCTCTGCTGGCTTTTCGCTGCATCCTGCAAATGCGAAAACAGTTAGTGACATGATTAAAACCATTGATAAAATTCTTTTCATAATTTCCTCCATATGATTAAAAATATTTTA
Organism: Clostridia bacterium; assembly: GCA_009929415.1. Taxonomy (GTDB): domain Bacteria; phylum Bacillota; class Clostridia; order Peptostreptococcales; family Filifactoraceae; genus Proteocatella. The sequence goes on from SAAM01000001.1 coordinate 45,219, forward strand.
TTATATAATCTGGATCATTCCAGGTTATACCAAATTAAATCATGCTGCTGATAAATATCAGTATGCATATGCTCGCCATAATAATTATATAATTTTTTATGGCTGTAATGAATGTAGTTTCTTTATCCCGGACCTCTTTGAACGTATTTATGTTCTTTTTTGCCGCATAGAGCGTCAGCAAGTGAAGTATGCATAAAGGATGAAGAATTCCGAATACCACCATCAGTATGACTGCAATATAGGAAAGATAGTAGACCCATTCAAATAGCGCTATCGATTTTTCTACTCCTATATAGTAAGGCAGTGTATGCCTCTTTACTTTTATATCTTTTTCTATGTCGCAAATGTTGTTTGCGAGCATTATGTTGGCAGTAGTGCAGAATGGAACTGTCGAAAAAAGCAGAAACTTCAGGAGCGGAATCACGCTGAGACTTAGACTTACTGTTTCAATACTTATATCGAGCTTAAGGAATGTTCCTTCAGGTATATTGATATAAAGCAGTATGAAGGGGATCATTATTCCATAGAAGAATCCCGACATCACTTCCCCAAGAGGAAGCCTTGATATGGCTGCAGGACCGTACGTGTAAAATACTCCACACAGGAAGCAGAGACCTCCCATGAATAATACTGCAATATCTGTAAGAAGCACGAGATACATACCAAGCAGTGCGCTTACTGCAAACATTAAATAAATTATATACAGAGCAGTTTTTCTCTCAAAGTGAAGCTGCTGTCCATTGGTCTTGGTGTCTATATAATTGTTTATAGCAGTCGTAGTCATGTCAAAAATAAACGCTGACGCTATAAATACAGATGTTAGCTTCCAGTTTATATCCTGATCAATATAGTTCAGATATGCAAGTGTCATAAGAAAAGCAAAAACACTCGTAATCTTTGTTGCAATCTCAACATATTTTAAAAATCTGTTTATCATGTTATGTCCTATATCAGCCTGTATGATTTATCTAAAACAAACTTCAGTTTATTTGCCTTATCTTCTTCAAGTTCCAGATCAGCAATGATTTTCAGGCTTTTCTTGTAATATTTCTCAGCCAGCATATGAGTGAAATCCAAACCGCCGGTCTTTTTTACAGCTGAATTTATATCGCTTCTGGACAGCTTCCCTTCTGCTTTCTTTTTGAATACTTCGTCTTTTTTCAATGCATATATGAGTGGCAGTGTTATTACCCCCTGCTCATAGTCTGATTCCACAGGTTTTTTAGCAACCTCCGTAGTTTCTTCAAAATCCATGCAGTCATCGGTGAGCTGAAAAAGCATCCCGATATTGTTGCCGAGTTTTCTGTATCTGTTTATGCGCTTTGGATCGGTTTCTGAAAGGACAGCTCCGGCGTAAAAAGATGCCTCAAAGAGCGCAGCAGTCTTTCCTGATATTATTCTAAGATATTTCATTATTCCCAGATCGATATTGTGATTGTTGAGATGCTGATTGAGCTCTCCCAGGCATACTTTTGATACATAAGACGGCATATTCAGCTTCAGATAATCTTCCTTGTCTGATACAGAAGCCGCAAGCTCAAGTGAAACTGCAAGAAGATAATCTCCGCATATTACTGCTGTCTTCTTCCCGAATTTCTTCTGAAGGGTTATCTCTCCTCTTCTGAGATCTGCATCGTCTATAACATCGTCATGGACAAGAGTTGCAAGGTGAAGTAGTTCTACAGCTGCAGCAAAATTAACTGCATTTCTGTTTATCATTTTGTCTTCTTTCTGAGCACATGCCAGAAGAGACAGCGTCCTTATGAATTTGCCCCTTGAAACTACAAGATGCTGCGTGTACTGCCTTATTATCTTTGGAGAGGTTGACAGAGTCCTGTCGACCTCCCATTTTACAGCCTCGACTGCATCATCAAAATTCAAATACTCATTTAATTCAAATCTGTTCCCATTGATATTAGTCATTGCATTATCCTTAATTTTTAATCATTGTATAAATACAATTTCTTTACGAATTTTATATTCTTCCATTTCTTTTTAAGCCAAGGCATGAAGTAGTAATCAAGTCCTATCGTTCTTCCAGCTCCTATCAGTACGGCTATTCCGGCAAATATCATCCAGAATGTATTCAGATAAAGTCCAGTCGTGCACACAAACATAAACTGAAGTATTATCGAGAACGCTGCGGCCGGGAATGTCAGAAGCCCACCTATAAGCGCAAGCCCTATCAGTATTTCTGCAAAGACTATGAATGACTGCATGAATACCTGCATTGAACCGCTTGACAGAATTACATTGTCTACAAACCAGTTCATAAGCGGTATATCAAGCTTGAACGCCATGTCAGCAAGACCCGACTCTGCAAGCTCCTTGCCAGAAACAAGTATCATGTTGAAAAGTCCAATAAAATCAAAATTCATTATTGCTACGCCTGCTGCCTGCGCACCACCGGCTGCTCCTGCTGCGGCTCCAGTCGCTGCTGAAACTGCATCCGCTGCGGCTCCTGCTGCATCTGCTGCGGCTGCTGTAGCCTGAGACACTGCATCTGCTGATCCCGGATAAAGAATGCTGTTGAACCATGCACTTGCACCTCCGAAAAATCCTTCGAGCTTTGGTGCGCCCATCCAGCCTTCAAGCAGCTTCTTAACTCCCTCGAACAGCCATACAAAGCCCAGCCATACCCTTATCGGTACGAGAAGGAAGCTTGGTGTCCTGTTTGAAAAATGTCCACCTACAAAACTTCTGCAATTTCTTATAGTAAAGAATTCGTGCTTCATGTAGCTTATTATTTTGTTCCAGCCAAGTACCTGTACGAAATATACTATGTTGATGAAATGCTTTGCAAACATCGCCAGGAATGAAGGCAGCTTTACCTTTTTGTTGACTCCTCCAACGCTTGCTACACCATATCTTCCTCCCACGCAAACCATGAATCCATGATTCTTGTGTACATATTCATGCATTTCGCCTTTTCCTGTTATTGCACATGCAAGATTGTTAGCTGCTGTATGAGCACTCTGCTCCGCATTCTCAACAACCTGAGGAACCGGTCTTTCTTCGCCTTCACATATGAAAAATATGTTGTCTCCAACTACATATACATTTTCTTTGTCAACAGAACGAAGATATTTGTCAACCTTGATTCTTCCTCTTCCTGCACCTTCTATGTCAGCAGTTACCTTGTTTGTTATATCAGCACCTTCAACTCCTGCTGCCCATATGACAGTACCTGTTATGTGCTTTGTTATGTTGTCGCCGCTCTTTGTGATTACGTAATCCGGACCAACTTCCTGTACAAAATTGTTAAGCAGAAGATCTACTCCCATTTTATTGAGACGTCTCTCTACTTTTCTTGAGAGATCTTCATCAAGGTTTGGTACGGTTCTTGAAAGACCATCTGCGTTTACGAGCGTTACGAGATCCCTGTCTATTTCAAATTTTTCACACAGGAATGGCACGTATTCCGCAAGTTCTCCAACCATTTCTACCCCAGTGAAACCAGCACCAATCACATGGAAAGTAAGAAGTCTCTTTTTCTCTTCAATGTCTGTCTCACATGATGCCTTTCTGAACATCTCATGGATGTGGTCTCTCAATACTACTGCATCTTCATAAGACCAGAGCATGAAGGCATTTTCCTTCACTCCTTTTATGCCGAAATCTGTAGGTTTTGATCCAGCAGAAATCACAAGATAGTCATATTCATACTTCTGACTGTTACCTATAACTAACTTATTGTCGAAATCAATCGACTCTATTGTATCCAGCTTTACATCAACATTTCTTCCTGCAAATACTTTTTTGAGGCTTATCTTTATGCTTTCTTCATCAACGCGGTTTGCGGCAACTTCATGAAGCTCTGTAAGCATAGTATGAAAAGGGTTTTTATCAATTATCGTAATGCTCACATCACTATTGTTTGCTTTCCTGAATTTCTTTTCCAGCTTTTTGGCAGTAAGTATACCAGAGTAGCCGGCACCCACAATTACAATTTTAGATCCCATTCTTTACTCCTTATAAGTTCTTAGAATATATGTTAACAATTGCAAAATATAAACAAATCGATTCGACATTGTCAAATGCCATTTTCACTATCAGCTATAAAAAAAGGGATTCTATCCCCTGTAGCCAATTTCATCAGATATTTCTCTTGCTTTTATCTTTATAATATCTATGCATTCCTTGAGTTTTTCCCCAGTAAGTCTTGATGATGGTCCAATAATGCTCATGCCATACTTTGCTTCTCCGCTGTAATCAAATATCGGAGCAGCTATGCATACTATGCCTTCCATTATCTCTTCATTATCCAGAGCATACCCATTTATACGTATTTTTCTCAGTTCAGCCATCAGAGCTTCTCTGTCGCTGATAGTAGTCTGCGTAAACGTTTTCATGCTTTCCGGTATAATCTTTAAGGCCTTTTCCTCATCTATGTTTGCTAGTATCGCCCTGCCATCGGCTGTCATGTAAAGCGGGTTTCTTGATCCTATATTCGCTGATATCTTTATCGATTCATCCGGCTCTGCCTTGTGTATATACACTATATCTGATCCATCAAGTATTCCAATATGGACTGTTTCCCCTATGAGTCTGCTTATCATGCAGATTACAGGCTTTGCTATGGTACTTATATCGATTGAGCCTAATACAAGATCTCCGTATTTAATTAGCTCAAGACCAAGTCTGTACTTCTGAGTCTTTTCGTCCTGATTGATGAACCCGTGATATTTCATCGTGCCCAGAATTCCATGCACCGTGCTTTTGTTGATGCCGGTTTCTTCTGCAATTTCTGCAAGCTGCAGTTCCCTGCTGTTTTTTGAAAAACAGTTCAGTATGGAGATGGCTCTCTCAATCGCCTGAATTCTCCCAGTGCCCATACAAATTTCACCCCATTTTTTGTTTATAATATCACAAAACATTTTAGATATCAATATTATTTTCTAAATTCATAATTGAAAATTATAACATGAACATACACAAAGATGCTTAAACAAAGGTTTTCATCAGCAATACAATCTTGTTTTTTTTTGAATTTTCCTTTTCGATTTCAAATTTAAGAGCTGAACCTGTACACATAAGTGCACAAATTCAGCCCTTTTAAATTACCTGATATATTTATATCTGAGTTCAATTCCTTTTCCTTCTACGCTAAGATCTGCATAGGGATTGTAAGCTGTGTTCTTTACAACCTTGTAAAGATTGTAAAGCTGAGGAAGGAATTCACCCCAGTTGCCGACTTCTTCGGCGCAGTGCTCTGCCCATACAAGGCCTTCCTCATGAGTTTCCTTCTTTCTTGTCCCGATTGCCGATGATCTGCCAATTACGCCAAAATCCGTCTTTTCCCACTGATGTATCCTGTATCCCATTGGAATCCCTGCTTCCAGGCTTTCCGGGCCAAATCCCAGGCCTGCGACTACAACGCAGTGTTCATATATTATATAATCCTTTATCTCAGGAGCAATCGTAGCCAGATCTTCAAATCGTATATATAGATTCTGCCTTGTACCATCATTCCATGTCTGCGGCGCTATATGAACGGATCCAACAGGATTTCCGTGCTTTGGTGCAATAGCCCACTGCAGAGGCTCATGCTGTTCGGGATGCCAGAGTATGAATCCCTTCTCCATATTGCTCCAGAACCAGTCTATCATTCTTGGCGTTACTCCCTCATGGCTCCATTCAAGATGCGTTCCCATATTATCCTGCGTTACCTTCATTTCCATATCAATTCCTCCTGCTCTGTCTTATAATGCCCTATTCTAAGTTCGCGTCATGCCTGTTAAGGCCTGTAGGTATAGCTCTCTATCGGTACCGGTATTTCTGAAATCACCATATTCCCATTGTTATTCGCTATCTCAATCCACTTGAGATAGTTTTTGTCATCCCTTTCCTTGTAGTCTTCTCTAAGATGCCATCCCCTGCTTTCTTTTCTTTCGATCGAAGCCCTGAAGAACATTTCTGAGCACAGTATCGTACTTCTGCATTCATTTACAGCATTCAGTTCATGTGGGTCAGCTGCTCTCAATCTTGTAATATCCTCTTTTATTTCAAGAATCTTTCTGAGCGCTTCTCTGAGTCTGTCTTCACTTTTGTATCCGCTGTATTCAATCGGCTGCATTACTTCCTTTATCCTCATCATATACTCTGAGGGCGAAATGTCTCCCTTTGATTCAAGCGATGAGAATATAGTTTTTCTTATATGTTCTATATCGTCTTTTTCAATGATTCCAAAACCTGATTCTTCTGCGTATTTTGAGGCCGAAGCTGCCGCTACTGTAGCCGTAAATACAGCATGCATAAGTCCGGATCCTCTGTTTCTGCCCGGCGGAGTAGGAACTGCCCCTGACCAGGAGCTTCCATTTGCGCAGATATCACCTGCTGCATAAAGCCCTTCTATGCTTGTAGCCATTTCATGGTCTGCATAAAGAGGGCTGCATTCACCTATAAGCCCAGGAACTGTTTCCTTAAGTGGATTGTCGTCTCTGTAGCTCTCGAGGCGATTCTTATAGTACAGCCTGTTCCAGAATTTTTGTGCGACCGGACGGTAGAACGGAGGGTCAGCATCTCCGCCATAGCAGCAGAGATTTCTGCCTATAAATGAGCCCGGGAATCCATTTTTTGACGTATCCTCATATATTGGTCCTTTGCCTGCCTTTACATCCATGTACATGAGTACTGACTGCATGCCACCAAGATCAACTCCACCTACAACTGTCTTAAGGCTTTCATCCATGTCTGCTCTTTCTGTGCATAATTCTCCACTTGCATTTACCAGAACATCCTCGGCTCCATATGCAACAGTCCTGCTTGAAAGTGTCATCATGTTAACAAAGCTTCCAAATTCTGCATTTCGCATTCTTGCTCCTGCTCTGTATGCTGCGGCTATTCCATCACCTTTTCCGCTGCTCCACATATTCATCACGCTGAAATTCTGATCTCCTGATGCAAGGATTACTGACTTTGCCCTGAATATCATCAGCTCTCCGCTTATAAGGTCTATGCCTGCAGCTCCTGCGATTCTATTCCCGTCCTTAAGCAGCTCCATAACTGAAATCTTGCTGCAGGATTCTACTCCAAGTTTCCTGGCATGCTTTGCCATATGTATCATCATGTCCAGATCCAATATGCACATTTTCCATGGAATTACTGGATGTGCATTCTGAGCATGCTCCATGTCCACCGTGAATCTGACGCCCCAGGATTCCCATCTTTTTATTGTTTTCACTGTCGAATTGGCATATTTTCTGAGCATGTCCTGATCGTTCAGATAGTCTCCAAGATTTCTGCTGTGGTACTCTACATACTTTTCTTCTTCGCCTTCCGGAATAAATGCCACATGGCCGCCACCTTTGTTCGCTTTACCTGCATATCCCGCAAAAGCCTTGTCAACTGTAATTACCTTTAAATCAGGGTTTTCTTCCTTCACCGATATCGCTGCCGAAAGCCCGGCAATGCCATGTCCTATTACAAGAACGTCCGCTTCTAGAACCTTTCCATAATTTTCCAACATTTCAAGCTCCTTTCCTACCTTATCCCAGAAATATATGCATCCGGAAATGGCTTATCATAATCAATCTTGATGTTAATCGCCTCTGAAGGACATGATATTTCGCAGTAATTGCATTCTACGCAGTCCTGTGGATATGCGAAAAATGGCCTGCCAGTCTTTTCATCCCACCTGATTACATCAAGCCAGCATGCCTTGTAACATATCTTGCAGCCTGTACATTTACTTTCATCCAGAATAAATGAATTCATATTGCGCTCCTTTCGAAATGAATAATACATGATAATAGAGTGATATTTTATTATCATATATTTATTAAAGCAATTATGATGCCAAATAAATGTGTGGTATATTTGACAGGTTGAAAATGTTGCAAAATAAGCGATTCAGATTCAGGAAACCTTTATTCAGATGAACCGCATTCAGATTAATCTAAACATCACGATGCACAGATGCATCATTTTCTAATTGAAAACAAAAAAAGCACATGTAATAATCACATGTGCTTCTCCT
>SAAM01000310.1 GCA_009929415.1 Clostridia bacterium
CGGATGGTCTGAAAAATGGGGGACTGAGGATTATCTTAAGGGATATCCTGTCCTATCCCCGCTTTCGGCCGAGTGGCTTTCAGAGAAAAAGCTGAAAGGAGTGGGATTTGACGCAATATCAGTAGATCCCGTCGATTCAGCTTCAAACGAGATCCACCGGATACTTCTCTCGAGCGGGCTCGTGCTGCTCGAAAACCTGCGGGATCTGGACAAGGTCGGATACAGGCCCTTCTGCATGGCAGCCCTTCCCATTTCGCTGACAGATCAGGACGGAGGCCCCGCAAGGGTCATGGCAGTACTGGAAAAATAGTCTGATCAACATAGAGGGGCGGATGATCAGGCATCCGCCCCTCTTTTATATATATCCGGAAATTCGCTTCTGATCTTTCGCTGGCTCTACTGACCGGGGGGGAGGAGCCATTTGAAAAGCTCGTTGTGGAGAGGGCATTCGCAGGCGTCGTCGTTAATATGCTGCAGGTCATAGATCCCGCCGTCATCGCCGGCGTTCTGATAGTACCAGCTCCCGTTGTCACCCGTACCCGCTGATTTTCCGGTTAGCCCGAAAATTTTTTTATTTATGTCGTTCCCCGATGAGGCGATCATAAGCTTATATGACTTATACCAGTCTTTATCCTGTATCTTTGTAAGCTCCGAGGCAGGTATCGTCTCTTCAATACTGTACAGCTTGCCGTTCTCAGGCATTATAGAACGTATCTCGTTGATGCTGAATCCGGGGGCAAAGCCGACATTGTATATGTTCATCACATCTTTATTATTGCTTTGTTCCATCTTTGCCGTGATTCCTATATATCTGTCAGATGAAATTTTTTTCGAAGTTTCATTGTAGGCTGTTGACAACACTTTCATCTCTCTTCCATAGAAATCCTTGGGTTTCTTGGGTTTAGAGTCCTCAAAAAGTCTATAGAAATCGCCGGCATCAGTATTTCCTACTTTATCGTAATTCTTGACCACTCCACTATCATGAGTCGCCAAAAATTTTCCGAACCACATTGGCTCAGAAACGTAAAACTTGGGACCTATGCACCAAGGATCGGTCTTTTTTATCTCCGACAATTTGTCTTCCGGATTGTCGTGATCTTTATCCCATGTATCGGTCATCTTGAGCAGCCTGACCCTGAATATAAAACAAGGGGATTCTTTATGTCCATCAATATAGTACTCCAAGACTGTGTACATGATCCTGTAAGGGACAGTCCATGTGCGATTTATATTATTATTAATAAATGGATAATATTCCTGAATTTTACCCTGATCATCTTTATATGTATATGAAACGCTCTCTGAATTTTTAAGGAAATAAGGATCATATACGTTTGTTTTGCCAGATGCCCCATCTAGAGATACACCCAAGGTGTCGAAAATTTGCTTGCCTGACTTACCGCCCTGCTTTATACCTTCTATATACTTTGATACATAGAATCCCGAGGGGGCGTATGGTGGTGAAAAAACTACTGCATATCCAACATCTAGAAATGGGTCGCCATTTTTCAAAAACTCACCATTTGGCCTTGTACTTAATAATATTTCTGATGTTCCATCGGATTTAAGCAACTCTGAATCAACTATGAGAGAATAGCCTGTTGGGGTAATATATGAGGGTATATCTGCAGAAGACGACCTTCCCGCCGCCCATGCCGAGTATATCCTTGTATTGTCAAACCTGTCATACTGAAGCTTCATCACAAAAGTAGCCCCGAAATCTCTATTCTTATTACCACTTTTCCCTACTTTCAAAATAATATCTTCACCACTTACTCTATAATCATTTTGGACAGTACCTGTTCCAGAAGGTCCTATATTTGTATAGTTAAAATCCCCGTCACCGACTGAACCCCCTGAACTAATGAAATCACCGATATCTTCAAAATCCTCGCTGGGATCTTCTACTTTCCGCACTATGACATAGTCGCTCCATTTCGGAGTTCCCTTAAAGGTGACGCCTCCTCCTGCAGACTTCACGACGGGGGTCACCTTGCACCAGATCACGCCTCTCTCCCAATATGTCGGTGTCGCTCCTGTGTCAAGGTGAAATGCTCCGGTTGTATTAAGGACCTTTCCTGTGACGGGAGTATCTCCTGATACAAGCCGCCAGTACTTGTTGTTTGTGTCGGCCGATGTCGGAACGGTTTGATCGACACTAAGGTCAAGGTCAGCTGAAACGCTTCCGCTTATGAACCATTCTATGATCGACTCATCCGTCATCGGCCGGGATGTCCCGGTCTGGTTGATGAGGTCGTAGACCGCTTCAATGTCCGTGCCTCTGTGCACGGTCAGTCCGTTCAATTTTATCTTTGTATCGTTGTCGTAGAGGTCCAGCCTGTCCAGATACAGCCTGGCCCTGACTTTGAGTATTGCCCCCCTCAGATCGCCGGAGACGGGGGTACCGATCTTCTCAGGCCTGTTGTAGAGTGCGTTCACAACTTCAAGGTCAAGCTTCGCGTTGGGGTGGTCGCTGTTTTTACCGTTTATGGTCATTTTGAAGATATAGTTTTCCTGGGTGTCCTCTGAAGCGGCGGGGATC
>SAAM01000311.1 GCA_009929415.1 Clostridia bacterium
GCGTATCGGAGCAGCCGAGTTCCGCAATACTCATTTCAGCTATGTGATGGGAGAGGAAGGGGTTGAGAAGTTTGTCAGCACCCCGGAACTCCAAAGTGGCACCGGTATCGGTACCGATCCTCTGGAACCTGGACAGGTATGGACCATCAGCCCGGGTGATGGACAAGAGAATCCTGGTCTCTATCGCATAGAAGTATCGGAGGGACCCGGAAGCGGGGTGAAGATTCTTAATAAGCCGGTTCCCCAACCATTCAGGGAAAGTGTCAGTTATGCTGAGCAGAACCTCTATGCACGGGCAAGTAGCTTGGTGGGGGACAAAGAGCCCAGGCACCATGAGTATTCAGTGCAGCTTCGTGCTTTCGATACGGCACGATCCGGTTCCAAATTGGGAGTTGCTACACTGGTAGCTATGTCAACGTCGCTACTGAAGAAAAGCCTACGAGGTGGACTGGTGATAGTAGGGGAGATTAATCTGGGTGGGTCCATCGAGCCTGTTCATAAGCCTGTTTCCATAGTGGAGATTGCCGTAGAAAAGCAGGCGACTGCGATTCTTATGCCAGTATCCTGCAGAAGGCAGCTTATTGATCTCTCCGATGAGATGGCCACGAAGGTGGACATCCAGTTCTATTCCGATGCGAGGGATGCGCTGCTGAAGGCGATGATGGAGTAATGCAAAATTTAAATTTGGTACTGTAGTATGTCCCTAAATTTTAGAATAGTGGGCGACGAGGTTGAAATATGAAATTTTTGACAGGTGATTTTGATGCTCCTGATATCCCAGAAAGATTATTGCAAGATCATGAAGATGGGAAAGTAGTATTCTTCTGTGGGGCTGGGATTTCATATCCTGCTGAGCTGCCCGGGTTCGGAAAGCTGGTTGAGCAGGTCTATGATAATCTCGGCTTTCAACCCAGAAGTGATATTCAACAGATAGCATTTAAAAATCATCAATATGATGTAGCAATCTCTCTCTTAGAATCAAATATTTCTGGAGGACGAAATAGAGTAAGAAAGCAAATCGCAGAAATCCTATCTAGTCCGACAATCAATGAGAAAACAACAGTAATGCACAAGTCATTGCTGACTCTTTCAAAAAATAGAGATGGGAAGCTTAGGCTTGTTACAACAAATTTCGACCGAATTTTCGAACATGTTATTAAAGAGGCTGGTGTAGCTAGAGAGTGTTTTGAAGCACCCGCATTGCCTATTGCAAATGAAGAATGGAATGGCATAGTTTATCTTCACGGTCTTCTAAGTGAGGAGCCAGAATCAGAGGCAAGTAGGTCTATAGTTATATCAAGCGGAGATTTCGGGCAGGCTTATCTTATTGATCGGTGGGCAGCTCGGTTTCTTGGTCAGTTATTTAAAAAATTTTCTGTTTGTTTTATTGGATATAGCCTTGAAGATCCTGTTGTACGCTACATGACGGATGCAATCGCAGCAGCAAGTCTCCATGATGAGAATCTACCAGAGATGTTTGCATTTTGTGCTTACAAAGGTTCAAACAAAGATGCGATACTAAACAAATGGAAGGCTAAAGGTGTTACACCTATTCCATACAAACAAAAGAAAAAGCATAGATTACTGCAGGAAACTATTAAGTCATGGAGTACTACCTATCAGGAAGGTTGGCAAGGAAAAACACTTGTAGTTCGCTCTATGATAGGGACAAAACCATCGCCCAGCACTCTCGAAGATGATTCTGTAAGAAAGATGATTTGGGCTCTTAGTGATCCTACCGGAAAACCAGCAAAAATTTTTGCAAATGCGAAGCCTGTGTTTGATTTGGCTTGGTTGTCTGCATTTTGTGATAGAAAATACCGATCCAAAGACTTAGCAGTTTTTGGCGTTCACAAAACATCTAATCGAAAATTTGGAGTTGACTATACATTCTTAGCAAGACCTTACACTGATGCGCAATTACCACCTACTATGGCACTTGTTGGTAGCAATTTTTCTTGGATAGAGAATGATAAAGTGATGGATCAGATAGGCTGTTGGCTCGTGAGGCATCTTAACAATCCAGCATTGATTATCTGGGTATGTGAGTGTGGTGGAGTTCTTCATCCTAGGTTTCGAAGTTTGATTATTGGACATCTAAATCATTTTGCTGAATTGGAAGATTCTGGTCAGACTGATAAACTTGAGGAAATTCATTCCGAGAGTCCAGATGGTATACCAGACGATGATATGCTTTCTTTATGGGAGCTCGCTCTTTCAGGGAAATTATGTATGCCTGTTGAAGGATACTCGATTATACAGACCTGTAATTATATCAAAAAGTATGGAGTCGATTCATCCCTTAAAAGTTTACTATTAAAAGCACTATCTCCTACTGTAATTCTAAAGAAACACACAAAATATGGAGTGGAATCATTCAATACAAGTGAAACAAGGATAATTGGAAATTTCATTGATTCTGAAGTCGTGGTGTGTGATCAGGCGATTACTTTCGTTGGAATTGTTAAAGATTTTCCACGATGGAGAGAATGTATTCCTGATTTGGTAGTGGATTTTACTCTGTTGCTAAAGGAAGCTAT
>SAAM01000312.1 GCA_009929415.1 Clostridia bacterium
TCAGACAGGGTAAAATGATGTTTTTGGGGTCGTTTTTTGGCTGTTTTAGCACAAGCTTTGCAACATTATCACAAGTTCTGCAACATTTTTCTCTTGACTCCGGAGATTTTTTTTGTGATTTTCCCCGTGAAACAGGAGGCAAAAACAGGAGGTTTAAAATGATTACAAGAGGGAACTATACCACCCTTGGTCTGTCGGAGCTCCTCGAACAGCAGGGATACCGTACACTTGGCTATTCGTGGCTCTGCAGCAGGTACGGGATAGATACATTGAGTCCTATTGCCTGTAATGTAATAGCAAAAGACATGTATGAATATAATCATAAAAATAACGACCGTCGTATAAATCTTGTAAGGCCCGGAAATTATTTTGATCAGGAATACGATATGTTGGGAACTGCCGCGCATATTATGTACGCTGTGGCCGGAGAGTTATTTAACCCCTATATCCTGAAAAAAGTCTTTTGCTCGCTTGGGCGAGAGGATAAAATGGATATAGAAGAGGTACTGAATGGGGCCCCCGAAAATGCAGTCAACAGGAAAGTCGGATATATGTATGAAAAATTTACCGGACAGGAACTTGATTTCAGACCTTCGGAAAATATGGCAGAAGGCAAAAGAGAATATGAAAAACTTCTGTCTTCAAATGTATATTATACGCTCAGCACAAATACACTGCCTGCACACCGTATAAACCAAAAGTACAGGATCTACGACAATGCTCTTGGAGATCTTGATATTATGTGTCCTATGGTGCGAAGAAGCAGAGAACTTGACCTTCTTTCCGAAAGAAATTATGGCAGTGAGCTGCTGGATGTATTTAAGAAGACTGAACCCGATATCCTGGACGATGTTAAAAACCTCATGTTTTTGAAGGAGTCAATGATGTCGTTTAAAGTAGAGGGAGAGGAAAAAGCATCGGCAAGAATAAGGATATATGAAGATATTCTCAGGGAAAATAAGAACGGGATAGAAAATTTTTCAAAAAATTCACTTGTAAATATGCAGAAAAGAATAGTAAGTAATGAGAAGTATACCGGTGACTACAGGCACCTCCAGAACTTTGTCGGGTCAATGAAGAGTGGTGACTCTGTACCTACAATAGATTATGTGCCCCCGAAACCGGAAGATGTGGATGGGTTGATGTCCGGAGTGATATCGATGCATGCAGCTCTCGGCAATGACAGAAGTATAGATCCGGTCGTTGCGGGTTCCGTTATACATGGCGCGTTTGTGGCTGTTCACCCCTTTGAGGACGGCAACGGAAGGATATCCAGGTGCTGTTTTCACGATATGCTTGCCGTTCACGATTATGTTCCCGGAGGTGTAATATTTCCGATTTCGGATATTATTTCACAGAATAAGTATGAATATAACCAGGGCCTGGAAGACGTGACTTACAATATTACGAAAGCCTGTGATTTTGATTTCGACGAAAAGGGATGTTTTGTCGTCAGGAACAACGACCCTGACCTTTACCGTTATCTGGACATGACTCCTTTTGCGGAGAGCATGTACAGGATACTTTCAAAGACCATGGATGAAACTGTTCCTGAAATACTGGACAGTGCTAGGATATTGAAGAAGGTAAGGGCAACGATAGATAAACATGTTCCATATATGACAGAAAATCAAAAGAACAGATATCTTAAATTGTCGCTGTCAGATGATGAGGGACGTATTTACTATGATTTAAAGAGAAGAGTGTTTAACGACATAAAAGACGAAGATCTCGAGAGACTTCAGACTGAAACGAAAAAAATAATACTGGAGTTTGACAGGTTAAAAGAGCAGAGATTTGAAGAAGAACCTGAAACATGTATGGAGCCGGAAATGTAAATAGTTGACAGGGACGTATTCATGTTGAAAAAGACAGCAAGACAAATGGTTAAGGCAGCAAGGGAAGGCAATATTAAAAAATTGACTGAATTGCTCAATGCAGGTGCTGACCCAAATAAAAAAGATACCGACGGCGCTGCGGCATTGACAGAGGCTGCTTGGCGTGGAAGTCCTGAAATAATAAAGCTTCTGCTGGAGCGTGGAGCTGATCCCAATATATTGGATTGTGACGGCTGTAATGCTCTTATAGAAGCTGCCTGGAACGGCAATATTGAATGTATTGAACTGCTTATTCGGGCAGGAACAGATTTTGATTACAGTAATAAAAATTGTCCTTCTGCCCGAAAGATACTTAAAAAACAACATCCGAAAAAGTATGATCAGCTGATGCAGAAAATAACTGTTGAAGTAAAACAGAATACTTTAAAGGAAGAGGATTCGACATGCAGCAACGGGTGCACCCCGGATTTTGACATATAGGAGGTGACGGCTATGAGGCAGGAAGAGCTTAACGCACAGATGATTAAAGCAGCAGACAACAGAGACACGAAAACAGTGAGGAAGATGCTGGAGCAGGGCGCAGATCCGAACGTACAGGATAATTCCGGCAAGACCGCACTTATGTATGTATGCCATGATATACGCACAGATACAGCAACAGTGAGGAAGATGCTGGAGCACGGAGCAGATCCGAATGTACAG